>JADFZO010000068.1 GCA_015232465.1 Desulfamplus sp. | reverse complement strand
GTGTACCAGCAGCGTTTGCTATATTAGGCTTTTGCGGACCTGGGTGGATAAGTTTTAGAACTATATGCGATAAGTTCCCATGGGAATCGTGGATAGTGTTTGGAGCTGGTGTATCATTAGGAGTATCAATGCTTGACAGTGGAGCTGGACGTTTCTTAGCTGAAGCGTTTTTGCCACTCTTAAATGGTAAACCGATGTTTGTTGTATATTACGGTATGGCATTTTTCGGTTCATTTCTCTCCAGTATGATGTCCAACTCTGCTGCTGTTGCATTAATGTTGCCAATTACTTTGCCAATGGCTGAGATGATGAACATGTCTGCTGAATCTGTTGCAATGTTAGCACCAATGACAACATCATTTATTATGTTAGTAATAGGTTGCCCTCCAACGATTATTGCGTACAGTACAGGATATTTCACCCAAAAGGATTTTATTAAGATTGCTGTCCCTTGGTGTTTGATCCTTTTGTTAATATGCGTTCTAAGTACTTTGATATATTGGCCTCTTATAGGTTTTGTGAAATAGTTTGAATTTTAGTGTTCATATTTTTTTATACAAATCATAGATAAAATGGATTGCATGGAATGGATTGCATGGGTGGTTTAGGTTTCACTTATTTTTTTTAAATAACCTGTGCAATCCATTAATCAAAATTAATTGTTAAGTTTATCATCATTTGTGATGATTAATTAAGTTTATACATATTCTCACCTAAAGCAACTAACATAAATAAATAAATAAATGAGACAGTATTATGACTACGCCTTCTGAAAAATCATATACAAATTTACGCCGCCATATAATTATTACTTTGTGCATTGTAGCTATTATTCCAGTAATATTTATAGGAGGAGGAGTATATTTCGAGTATCGTAAATCTATGACCGCTAAAATTAAAAATCAGCTCACTTCAATAGTTATGCATCACAAAGAGTCTATTGAAAGGTTTCTTCATGAAGCAAGTGCAGCTATGAGATTGGTTGTAGAGCTTAAGTCGTTTGAAGAGATTTCTCAACAAAATATTTTGAAGTTAATTTTTAACACGCTACAAATAGATTATAACCATGCCTTTGAAGATATAGGGATTATTGATCATAAAGGCAACCATGTTACCTATGTGGGAACACATGATCTACAAACTCGTAATTACAGCAACTCTATCTGGTTTAAAGAGGCAATGGAAAAGCAGATTTATATAAGCGATGTATTTTTAGGATACAGAAATCTTCCCCACTTTATTATAGCTGTAAGACAGGGCAAGGGCGAGTCATCTTGGATACTTAGAGCAACTATAAATGCCTACACGTTCGGACATTTGGTGGAAAATATCCGACTTGGAAGGACTGGCGAAGCATTTATAATCAATACTGACGGTATATATCAGACAAGAGCCAGATTTGGTGGAAATGTTATGGAAACTGTTGACTCTAACTTTTTAAATATAGAGCATTTTGATGATCTAAGGCTTTGGGAAACTGAAAAAAATGGAGTAAAGCTGATTCGAGCAAAAGCATGGCTAAAAAACAACACTTGGCTGCTCATTGTTCAACAGGAGGTTGACGATGCCTTTTCAGAGTTGTTTAATACACGTAACCGTGCCATTGTTGTATTTATCTTTGGTATTATTCTTGTTGGAGTGGTAACTTTTTTAACAACAGAACTTTTGATAAAAAGAATTGAAAAAGCGGATAAGGAAAAAGAGCTGTTAGACGAACAGTTAATTCAATCTCAAAAAATTGCCTCTATAGGTGAATTCTCCGCAGGAATAGCACATGAAATTAATAATCCGCTTGCAGTTATAAATGTAGAGGCAGAACTTATTCAGACTCTCTTTAAAAAAGAAGATTATAAAAAAGAGTCAGAATTTGATGATATAGATGATTCATTGCGTGAAATTAAAAAACAGGTTAACCGCTGTAAAGAGATTACCCATAAGCTGCTTAACTTTGCACGTAAAATGGACTCTGTTATTCTTGAAGTTAATATGCACAACCTAATTGATGAAGTTGTTGCAATGCGTGAACGTGAAGCCTCTTTTATGAATATTGCAATTTTAAAAGAGTATCAGGCAGGGCTTCCGTTTATTTTCAGCGATCCATCTTTATTAAGACAGGTTATTCTTAACCTTATTAACAATGCCATAGATGCTCTCGCTAAAGGCGGTGAATTAGTAGTAGGGACACGCATTGAATCTGTGAAAAACGGATCGCAGAAAAATAATTCTCAAAATGACACAGTAGTTATCTTTATCAAAGATTCAGGTATGGGGATACCAGAAGATAATTTAAAAAAAATATTTGATCCTTTCTTTACTACCAAACCACCAGGAAAAGGAACAGGGCTTGGACTGTCAATCTGTCATGGAATTATTCAGAAACTTGGGGGAAGCATATTTGTTGAAAGCGAAGTTGGCAAAGGAACTATATTTACAATCAAACTGCCTATCGAATATAAATAAACAAAATTTTAAATGGAGATATAAAGAATATGTCTAAGGCACAGGTACTTATTGTAGATGATGAGGAAAGATTTTGTATTACGCTGCAAAAAATACTCACAAGGGAAAAATTAGATGTAGATATTGCAAACAGCGGTATGGAAGCTATCCAAAAGATAAAACAGAAAACTTATGACATAGTTATTCTTGATGTCAAAATGCCGGGTTTGAGTGGTATTGAAACTCTAAAAGAGATCAAAAAGATTGACATAGGAATCGAGGTGATTCTTCTAACAGGTCATGCATCTGTGGACTCAGGTATTGATGGTATGAGACTTGGTGCATATGATTATATAATGAAACCATGCGAAACAGATGTTCTTATGGACGCTTTAAATAGTGCATATGCTGTAAAGTCAGCAAGAGATGAGCGTCTTAAAAAGAGAGATTGACTCTTTGATTGAGTAAATATTTTACTGACTGAGTATATGATGAAAAAATTTCAGATGATAAGCCTTAGATCAATAATTTTATATATTTTGATTACAATGATCTCTGTAGCAATGATTGGGAGTAGCCTTACACTTTGGTACACCTATCAGATTGATAATTTGCTTGTTAGTGTGGTTAAAAAAGATATGGTGCTTTATAAGGATCTAAATGAGATGGAGCTTGCTCTTGCCAACCAAAAGGGTTTTCTTACATATTATTTAGTTGATGGAGATGCAAAGTGGTTAGAGGCACTTGGTCAGTATCGTGCAATATTTCAACAAAGCTATAATCAGGCACTCTCTTTGGCATTAAGTGATGAGCAGCATAGAACCCTTAAAACTATTGAAACTGAATATCAAAAGTATATTGATGCAAAAGATGGGGTAATAGAGGATTACAAGGAGTATAAAAATGATAATACTCAATCTAATCTTAGCATCTCTGCCATGCACTCAGCTCAACGCACACGTTTTTTTAACCTCTTAAATCTTTGTAAAGAGTTTAATCAAAATCTTTGGAATCTTATTCAGATTAAGGAGAGAGACCATTATGATTACTCCGAGAAGCTACGAATAATGGTATTTGGTGCTATTTTGTTCTTAATTCTTTTAGGGGCACTCTTTTTGTTTATTTTGTATATGAAAATTCTTGAACCAATTAGGGGGCTTGCAATTGAGACAGGAGGCTCTCATGTAGAGAGTTCAAAGAATGAGGTGGTTTCGTTAAGCCACTCTTTAAAAGAGATGATAAAAGATTATGGCAATACGCATGATGAACTTAAACGTAGTAGAAAGAATCTTGTGCAAGCAGAGAGAATGGCAATGGTAGGTGAGCTTGCTGCTGGTGTTGCCCATACAATTAGAAATCCATTTACATCTATTAAAATGAGACTCTTTTCGTTAAGCCGCTCTTTAGAATTATCTGAAATGCAAAATGATGATCTGCAAGTTATTGGTGAGGAGATAAGTCGGATTGACAAGATTGTCCAAAATTTTCTTGAGTTTGCAAGAAACCCAAAATTAAGCCTTAAAACATCTACATTTGATAGTGTTATCAAATCTGTAATAACCCTTGTAGAGTATAGGCTCAAGCAGCAAAATGTTCAAATATCATATATTACTAAGTTAAATTTACCTCAAGTTGAGATGGATACTGACAGAATAAGAGAGGCTCTTCTTAATCTTATTACAAATGCTTGCGAGGCAATGGAAATATCTGAACTACACCGTGAGCAGACTCAATCTTTATCAAAGTTTTCTTCTATTGATAGTGGCTATTTTGTTCCTAATGCTAAGTTACCTAAAATCGTAATTGCTGAACACGTAGAAGATGATCCTGAGTTGGGTCAAGTGTTATGTCTGAGTGTAAAAGATAATGGTCCTGGCATTTCTGAACATATCCAAAAAGATATTGCAAAACCTTTTTTTACAACAAAAGATGATGGCTCTGGTCTTGGTCTTAGCATTGTTGATAGGATTGTTAAAGAGCATGGTGGTAGTCTCTCTGTTATCTCTGAAGGTGAAGGAAAAGGTGCTCAATTTATTCTGAAAATACCTGTAAAGCGAGGGTGGGATGAAGAAAATTCTGATAATTGATGATGATAAACAGTTGAGCTTGAGCTTTAGAAAAATTCTTCGAGAAGATGGATATGATACCCATGCAGCATATAGCGGCAGTGAAGGTATTGCAATGGTTGATACTGTAAGCCCTGATCTTGTGATTCTTGACATTCGTTTACCAGATATGAGTGGTATGGAGGTTTTTGAGTCGATTCACCCCAAATATCCAAAGCTCCCAATCATAATAATTACCGCACATGGCACAACTGAGACTGCTATTCAAGCTATGAAAAATGGTGCATTTGACTATATTTATAAACCATTTGATGTGCCCGAAATGCTCTCTTTAATCGAAAAAGGTATTGAAGCAGGGCGTTGTATGTCCTCTCCTGTTGATGTCAATCCAGAGACAGACCTGTTTGCTCAACGTGAAGCACTTGTTGGTAATAGCCCTAAAATGTTGACTGTGTATAAAGAGATTGGAAGAGTTGCCTCAACTGATGCTACGGTATTAATACGAGGAGAATCAGGTACAGGTAAAGAGCTTGCAGCACGGGCAGTCTATAACTACTCATCTCGTTCTGAAAAACCGTTCATGGTTATAAATTGTGTGGCAATACCTGAAACTCTTCTTGAGAGTGAGCTGTTTGGTTATGAGAAGGGGGCATTTACAGGGGCTTCTCACCGTCGTGTAGGTAAAATTGAACAGGCTCGCGGAGGCACTGTATTTCTTGATGAAATAGGTGATATGCCTATGAATATTCAGGCAAAATTTTTGCGTCTTTTGCAGGAGAACAGCATTGAGCGTCTTGGCGGAAGAGATGTTGTTCCAGTTGATGTAAGAATAATTGCAGCAACAAACCGTGATCTTGAAAAGGCAGTTGCTGATGGCACATTTAGAGAAGACCTCTACTACAGATTACAGGTAGTTACAATAACTCTTCCACCTCTTCGTGAACGTAAGGGAGATATTGCTATCTTATCGCACTATATTCTTACGCGTCTTGCCTCAGAGATGGATATACCAAATCCTGGACTATATAATGATGCTATGAAAAAGCTCAATGCTTATGAGTGGCCAGGCAATATAAGAGAGCTTTCTAATGTTTTGAAAAAGGCTCTTATATTTAATCGAGGCGGGCAGATTCAACCAGAAGATTTAACCATAAATGAAACCAATTCATGTTTAGATATAAATTTAGATAAACATAATTTCCCATCTGCTAATAATAGCCAAGATGGACTACGTCAATGGATACGCAAATCGCTGCTTTCAGAAAGTGATGATAAGGTGTTTGACACCTGCTTAGATCATATAGCAGAGCTTCTTATAATAGAATCTTTAAATATTACAGGCGGGAATAGATCGCGTGCTGCTAAGATGCTGGGTATATCAAGACCCACATTTCACTCAAAGATTGAAAAATACCAGATAAAAATAGGAAGCAACATTGATAAAGAGTGAATTTTACAATATGTAAAACTCTTTTTCACTAAAGCAGATTATCAACATTTTTTGCTGTGTATAATTAGAGATAGATTGAGTCTATATTGTGGCATGTTAATTGCTGAAATCTACTGTTAAGAGTTGGAAAGAACTCTTAATTATTTATGGGTTTAAACTGTTGAATAGTAAAAATAGGAGGTGTAATTATGCGTAAATACAAAAAATTTATGGTGTGTGTTGATCTCTCTGCATACTCAAAGGAGAACATTGAATATGCGGTTGAATTTGCAGGAGCTGATCCTGATGTTAAGATACTTTTATATAATGTAATTAATCAAAGAGATGTTGATTCAGTATCACACTTAGAGAGGCTGTTGCCAGCCCCTGATAGGATTAATATGATCAACACATATAAGATAACTGCTAAAAGGTATATTGAAGAGATTTCAATAGAGCGTTATAAAGAGATGAGAAAACTTGTTGAGACCAATTTTCCTGATATTAAAGACTCATTCTCATATCTTGTTGGTGTGGGTTATCCTTTTGAAGAGATCCTTAAAACAGCAGAACAGAAAAATATTGATATAATATTCATAGGCACAAAAGGGCGTGGCAACATTGCAAAAACTCTACTTGGCTCTAATGCTGAGAAGGTCTTTCGCCATGCAACTGTCCCTGTAGTGAGTATAAGAAACAGAAATAGATCAAACTGGGGTAGAAAATCAGGAGGGGAATTAGGTTAAACTGTTTTTTTCATCTTCGATTTTCTTATCATAAGCCTGCCTTATCTTATCCAATAGCTCTGGCATTGAGGCAGGCTTCATAACATAATCAAAAGCTCCAAACTGCATTCCTGCAATACCAAACTCAACTGAAACATGACCAGTAAGCATTATAACTTCAATTTCAGGTTTTTTAAGCTTGATCTGCTTTAGAGCCTCAATGCCATCAATACCCGGCATTTTTATATTGAGTAGAATCACATCAAAATCTTTATTTTCAAGGATTTCAAGAGCTTTAATTCCATTTTCTGCACCTTCAGCATAGATATTTCTGTTTATCAATCTTTTCACAATAGTCTCTCTAAAATCATCTTCATCATCAACAATCAAAATTCTTAATCCGCTCATGCTCTTCATACTTCACCTTTTTTTGCAACCATAAACCCAGGTCTAATTTGTTTAATAGCAGCAGCTAATGCACTGGAGTTCTCTTTACCAATATTATTAGCCACAGCCTCAGTTATAGTCTCACCAGATTCATTCATAATTTTGATCTTATCACCAACTGTAAGCCCATGATTTGTCCCAAGTCCAAAAAAGAGTTCAAAACCGTTATCATGTTTTATCACTCTATAGACCTCTGCAAAGCCATTTTGAGCCATCTGAGTCTCAAGTTTACCTGATATTATAAAAACTAATGCCCCTGACATAAGAACAATTGGAAAAAATACAATAGATATTAGCCATGGGGATATGCCAGTAAACCGTTTAATAAATGAGAGATCGCTCTGCCTCAATGCTTTTGCATCGCTATATACATTAACTGTATATGTAGAGAGCTTATCAACCTTTATAAGATCGTCTGGCTTTATATTTGATAAATCATGGAATAGAATTTTTATCTTATATCTGCCCGGAGGTAAAGAAGAATCTGCCTTTAATTCAGCTCTCCACATATCCTCACCAAGCCAGTATCCTGAAAATAGTTTGTTATCAAATATTAAAGAGAGACCAGCAGAATCTAAGCTAAAACCAATATCTCTGATATTGGTTGAATTTCCATATACTTTGCCAACCACCTCTAAAGAGCGACCAGCAATTATATCTAAATCATTAGCAGGTTTTCTATATAACGATATTAAAGTATCAAGAATACCTATAATGGCAATTATCAGGGCTATGGTGCATATTCTGCTAAAAATTAATCTGTTGTTTATAAGTTTAGCTTTATCTATGGCTATCATCTCTATAAGCTCTCCTATGGATTTGTAGGCTTTTAGATGCTAAAAAAAAAGACAGCGGTTTATGCACAAATGGGCGAATGGGCAAAAAGACCGCTGTCTTTTATAGTTTGGCGATGGCAAGCAATCGCCACTACATTTACTTCTTAAATATGTCGGTCTTTGTAACATTCATCATGCGAAGAGCTTTCCCCTTCTCTTTATAGTAAATTCTAACCTCATCTCCTGCAGACCAAGTTTCGTCTGGTAGAGAGAAATACTCTTCAGGCAATGAGAATGTTATAAGGATTTTCTGACGTGATGAGTATATCTGTATAGTTTTTGCAGTCTTATCAATTATTGGAAATTTTTTGCCTTTTACAAGGGCATCTTCTTTAGCAATATTCTCTTTTTTATCAATAAGGGTGAATACAATCTCCTTAAATTGCTGAGTTGCTATATCAAAAATGGTAATGCTATTTTTCTCAATATCTAATTTCATTCTCTGCCCAACTGAAGGAGCTGCTCCCATCTCATTTTTATCTGCTGGTGTTTTAAAAACAACTGGTGGAAGTGCTGTATAATCTGGTTTCCCTTTTACCTGACTTGTATCTTCAATAAATGTTACCTCATTACTGCTTTTATCATAAGCTATCACTCGACCTTGTATGACCTCACCCATCTCATTGCAGCCTGAAATTAGCATAAGAGCTGCTACTGCAAGTGTAAATCCGATAAACTTTTTCATATTCATATTAATCTCCTTAAATAGGTTGTATGTTTTAATATATGACCTGCTTTAAAAAACACTTCTATTTTTTCTTTGCAGCAATCTCTGCTCTTGCACCTTGAACCATCTTAACTGTTATGTATAGAGACATTGCAAACACAAGCCCAAGAACTAAGGTTGTTGAAGAGTTGTCCAACAATGTTCTGTAAGCTGGAATCTCTTTAGCTAAGAGTTTTAGAATAATTGACAATGCACATCCTACAACAGCAAGACCAAAAGCAACTCTAATACCATATCCTTTTATATATTTAGTAGCAACTGTTCCGATCTGTGCTCCTATTGCAGCACCTACAAGCATTATAATTGCAGCAGCAAGCTCTGTACGTCCTTTCATTGTGTAGGTAAAAGCACCATAAAGACCTGAAATCATAACCTCAAAAAGGTCTGTTCCAACTGCTACGTGAGTTGGGCAGCCAACAAGATATAAAAGAGCTGGCATACGGATAAGACCGCCGCCAATACCAAGAATACCAGCAATCCAGCCAGTCGCAAAGCTTATTAGAATTGGAAGCCATGCTGTACAGGTAATGCCCGCTGCTGTAAAGTGGATCATTGGGGCTATCTTTATTTTATGAAGAGTTTTATGCCACTCTATACCAGTTGATAAAGCATCAACAGCTTGACCTTTAGCAATAGCCTCTCTATCTTTTTTCATCTTTTTTGCAACATCAGCAAACACCATCCATGCAATAAGCCCAAGAAGCACAAGGTAAAGAGTACGGACAACAAACTCAACATTACCAAGCCTCTCAAGCCACATGATCATTTGGGCACCAACCTCAAAGCCAACAACGGTTCCAACAAGCATGATCATACCAAGTTTATAATCAACATTACCAAACTTGCCATGACGCAATGTTGAGATAAGAGATTTACCAGCCATGTGGGCAATGTCAGTTCCAATTGCAAATGCCATTGGAAAACCAAGTATATTAAGACCGGGGGTTACCATCCACGCACCACCCATACCAAAGAATCCACCGATAATTCCCACACCTACGCCAAGAATGATCAAACCTGGCCAAAAAATTGTTACACCTGAAATAGGCATCAATACATATAACCAATCCATAAATATATCCTCCGTTAATTAGTTTGTTAAATTTTAGCACTGTTTAGGGTAAAAAAAAATTTTTAGAATTAATGCTCTGCAAGGTCTCTGTGCTCAAGATCAATACCAATGGCTTTCATCACAATATCTGCGATTGTGCCAAAAATAAGCCCAATAACAGGTATCAAGACTATTGTGAGCAGAGAAAAGTAGAGGTGGCTGTCGTTATAAAGTGCTCCCCACCAGTGCATAATCCCTGTAATACCCCTTGTATCTGCCACAATTACAACTAATTCTGCCTTCTCGCCAGCAGCAAGAAGAGTTTGAGGCATAAGAATACAGATGGTAAAAATAAAAGTGCCTATTTTTGTCCAAATTCTTTTCTTACTTTCTTTCATCATTTCCTCCAAATTTAATTTGTTGTTTAAAGTTTAAATAACCTTATTAAAAAAAACTTATGCTCTATTTTAAAAGCCTTTTATCTATTGGCTTTAGGGTCTTGATTAATTTTAAGATATAGACAGTATTATTTATCTTTCTCTATTTGTGTTTCTATGGAATAACAAGTTTCGTGCCATGCTGACTCAAAGCAGATAAAAATTTTTAAAGCCTTATTTTATGGGATATTAAAAGAAAAATTTGGGAAGTATAAACGCTACTCAAATAAATTGGATTTTTTAAGGTGTCATATTTCTTTACACTGTGTAAAAGAAAATTAAGAGGGGATGTAAAGGGGATAAAAATACAAAAGGGCTACACTCAAATGAATTGTATAGTTCTGGTAGTTTAAAAAAAGGCATAGATTTGACAACTTTATAAAAGTTGTCAAATCTTTAAACAGCAGTTACATGATAATAATTAATAGTCAGCTATTCAGTGATGGTATGTTTCTTGATTCAGATTTTCAGAAGTTATAAAAGATGTATGAAAGCTAAAACTACAAAGGAGTTTTTCAACTATGTCAACTATTATTGGTAATATAAAAAAACTTATCAAAACAAAGCTCAAAAAAGCTAAACATATTAAATCCAACCTTAGTGCAGATGAGTCACGAGCAGAGTTAAATGCTGTATTTAGGTTTAAATATACGCTGTTTAAAGAGCTTTTGACCGCCAACTCTGAACTTCTTAACATTTTGTCTGATATTGAGGAAAAACTCAAAGGAGAGCATATATTTGGTGGATCGTATATTAAGAGTCAGGCAAATCGAGCTTTGATGCACTCATTTAAGATGGTTAAAAACCTTAATGTTCTTTCAAAAGGCAGATACTCTAACCTATATGATGTTTTAGGTAGCCTTAACAATAATATACAAGCTGTTATCAATGAAAAGAGGGAGAGTGAGCCTGATTTAAATGTTATCCCATACAGCAGTATCTTTAAAAAAGATGCTGACTGGGTTGGCGGAAAAAATGCAAATCTTGGAGAGATTTATAACTGCCTTAAAATCCCTGTGCCAGAAGGATTTGCCATAACTACAAGGGCCTTTAACAATTTTCTTGATAAGAACAATTTAAAAGATGAGATTTTGAAAAGGAAAAATGTAATTGATCCCGAAGATATAAACAGCCAAAGCTATATAAATACAACTGCGGACAATGCAACAGTTTCAGGTAGTTTAGAAAATAGTGATTTAGAGGTGCTTAATCGTCTTAGCAATGAGTTGGTTGAGCTTATAAAGTCAAAGGCTGTTCCTGATGATGTAATGAGAGATATTAAATTGGAGTATAAACGATTATGGGGAGATGAGAATGGTCAAGATATTCGTATTGCCATGCGAAGTAGTGCTGTTGGAGAAGATGGAGAACTCTCTTTTGCTGGTCAATATTTGACTATTCTTAATCTAACTTACGATAAGATAGAAGATGCTTATAAGGCAATTATTTCAAGCCTTTACTCTGCCAGATCAATATCTTACAGAGTCTCTAAAGGAATTTATGATGATGATTTAGCTATGGCTGTTGCATGTATAAAAATGGTAGATTCAGTTGCAAGTGGAGTTATGTACACCCGCCACCCTTATAATATTATTGATGATAGTATAATTATCAATGCAGTATGGGGTTTGGGTCCCTATGCAGTAGATGGTATTATTATTCCCGATACCTATGTGGTTGCAAAAGAGGATAATGGAAAAGAGAATAAATTGATAAAAAGCAGACAAATATCAGATAAAAGAGTTCAGTTGATCTGTAATAATGAAAGTTATGAAGATGGCGAACATGATGATATTTACAGCAGATTAGATAACGGTGTGGTTGAGATGCCAGTCCCTTTAGAGAAGCAGTCAGCTCCATGTTTAACAGATGAGCAGGTAATTCAGATTGCAAATTATGGAAAAGAGCTTGAAGAGCATTATAAATGTGCACAAGATGTGGAGTGGGCGATTGATAGCAGAGGCAAAATTATGATTCTTCAATCAAGACCCCTTAAAATAAAGGCTGTAAAAAATAGTGCTACTATTAAATCAGAGCCAGTATCAGGTTATAAAATAGTTATAGATAAAAGCGAGGTTGCATCACAAGGTATTGGGGCTGGAGAGGCATTTCACATAACTTCACAGTCTGATTTAGTTGCATTCCCCAAAGGTGCTGTTCTTATTGCACACCACTCTTCTCCTGAATATGTTGTTGTTATGAAGCAGTGCAGTGCTATTATCACAGAGTCTGGTAGTGTAAGTGGGCACATGGCAGCTCTTGCTCGTGAATTTAATGTGCCAACTGTTATGGGGCTTGATGCAGCAAGAGCATTACAACTTATTCCTAATGGGGTTGAGATAACAGTTGATGGCTACTCTGGAAGGGTCTATGAAGGGATTGTAACTGAGCTTCTTTTGGCAGTTGAAAAAAAAGATGCTCACATGAAAGGCACACCTGTCCATGATACACTTACACGGGTAGCAGAGCTTATGACTCCTCTATATCTTATTAACCCTAAAGCCCCTGAATTTACACCGTTGGGCTGTAAAACTTTGCATGATATTGCACGTTTTTGCCATGAGCACTCTTATATAGAGATGTTCAATGTAAGTGATATTGCCTCAAAAAAACATAAGTGTTCGTTTCGTCTTTCAGCTTCACTTCCAATTGATCTCCATATTATTGATCTTGGAAGTGGTTTGAGAAATGGAGAGGGCGATTTGAGCAACAGTTGTGGAGAACACATTTTAATTGACGATATTGTATCTTTGCCGATTCTTGCCCTTTTAAAAGGAATGCTAAACAAAGATGTCAACTCCCTTGAGCCAAGACCTGTTAATTTTTTAGGTCTTTTATCTGTAATGCAAGAGCAGATGCTATCTCCTGGTCATGTTGGTGAGAGGTTTGGAGATAGGAGCTATGCAATAATTGCGGATAAATATCTAAATTTTAGTTCAAGAGTTGGGTACCATTACAGCGTTATTGATGCCTACTGCGGGGAGACTATAAATAAAAACTACATAACTTTCTCTTTTAAAGGCGGTGCAGCAGACGATATAAAAAGAAATAGAAGGGTTAGAGCAATTGCCCTTATTCTTGAAGCTATGGATTTTATTGTTGAGGTTAAAGAGGATAAAGTTGATGCAAGGCTTCAAAAATATCCAGCCTCTTTAATAGAGGATAGATTAGATATTTTGGGCAGACTTCTTATCTTTACACGTCAGATGGATATGCTTATGACCTCAGAGGAGGGTGTTGAGTTAGTTGCAAAAAATTTTATTGCAGGAAACTACAAACTATCGCTTTGAGCATGATTAATTATCGTTTTCAGATAGGGTTACTGGCAAGATTATAGAAAATAGTGAGCCTCTATTTTTTTCACTCTTTACAGATATAGTGCCTCCTAACTTTTCAATTATACGATAGCTTATTGACAAGCCAAGCCCAGTGCCTTTTCCCTTCTCTTTTGTAGTAAAAAATGGGTCAAATATTCTTTTTTTAATGTGATCAGGAATACCTATACCAGTATCTTTAATCTCAACTACAACTTTATCTTTAGCTTTGCGCGTATCATGCTCTAATTTGGTTGTTATTATGACATCACCCTCTTTTTCAATAGCATCAATTGCATTGTTTAAAATATTTAAAAATACCTGCTGCAATTGGGAACGATCGCTTGTTATTTCAGGCAGAGATTGAGCATAGTCAAGTCTGATGTTGATATTGTTAATTTGTGCGTGGTGGTTTAAAAACTCTGTGGTTTTTGTAAGAAGTGCGTTTATATCGATCCGCTCCATTACAGGCTCCATACTTCTTGCAAATCCGAGCATATTGTGTGTTATTTTACCTGCTCGTTGAACATGCTCCTCAATTTTGTCTATGCACGATATAAGCTCTTCTAAATTTGGACTATCTTTAAACTCCTCCTCCTCTAATAAATCTCTCATCCAACCAGCTTTTGTTGAGATAATGCCAAGCGGGTTATTTATCTCATGTGCAACACCAGCAGCCATTTTACCAAGTGCTGCTAATTTATCTGTCTGGATAAGATGGGCGTTAAGCTCTGCTACCTCCTTGTCTCGCGACTGAAGGGTATTAACGCTTATACTTGTTGCGATTACTGTAGTTATAACAATACCTAAAACTGCAAGAAAAAATAGAGTTAGCTGTTCATTTGCCATATCAGAAAAAGATAGTAGATATTCATCAGTATTTTGAGAGACAATAAGCAACCACTGCCCATTTCTTATCCAAAGTCCATTATAGACAAGATTTTTATCAGGTCCATCACCTCTTTTTACTACAGTTATGTTTGCACCAAACATGCTGCTATCTATTTCAGAGTCAGTTAAGATTTTGTTTTTATCAAATCTTGAAGGAGATTGATACACTCCAGCACTGTTTATGATAAAGGCATCTCCAGTTTTTCCCATCTGAGCTGTGCTTATAATTCTTGTTAAAATATCAAGATCAATTGTTGCCCGTAAAATCCAATCAGTTCCATTTTTACTGGCTCGTACTGCAATTATAAAGTGGGGAATCTTGCGATAACCCATATAAACATCGCTAATATAGACCCCTTTAACCATAACCTGATCAAACCACGCCTCTTGGCTATAATTAAGCCCCTTTAGATTATATGGTCCTATATAAGCAAGATGATCTCCACTACTGTTAATTACACCCAAATCAATTAAATCACCGCCTGTCTTTTGATTGATACTTTGAAACAGACTTTGAAGATGAGATATATTTTTGTAATATTCAAGAGTTGACATATTGGCAATTGCCGAAAGAATTACCAATCTCTCCTCAAGAAAGATGTCAAGTGTTTGGGCGCAATCCCTAAGCCTTGAGTTGATCTGTTGTTCAATCCGCTCATGGTAAGCTTTAGCAAAGTTGTAATATAAAGCATAACCAAGAAGGGAGAGTGGAACAAATGATATTAGGAGTGTTGTAATGATCATTTTACGGGCGAACTCTCGATACATAATCTATCTCCTTAATCAATTGAAAGGTGATAAGCTCTCAAAGATTAACATGGTGTCAATTTAAATATATTCAGATGTATAGCTTTTACATCACCTAAAAACATCAAGCAAAATTTTGCAATTGATATGCCACTATTTAATATAGCTTTTAGATTAGTATATCTATCTGATTTAATTTAAAAAAAACTTCTTATTTAAGATAGCCTTTTTAATAGGTTATATATCTTGTGATTCATTTAACTTTACAGAGTGTAAAGTAATCTGACATACAAAAAGAGAGAGTGCGGGCTTATTGAATCTGTTTTTATCATATTTCAGTTTAAAGGCGGGGCAGCAGATGATATAAAACAAAATAGAGCTGTGGTAGTAATTTCGATAAGCAGGGCTTTGTTATGATTTAGTTGTTGTATATTTTACACTAATATATTGTAGATTTTAATTCTTTAAGATCACAACATTTTGTATATCAGAACAGTGCGAACCCACTACCATCTGTGCAGCCCTTAGGCTAAAGCCATAGGCTACACCATAAAGAAGCCCACTTAAGTGGGCTTTCATTAAGTTAGCCCAGAGCTTTAGCTCAGGGCAATAAAATAAAAGCTCAAATTAAGACCGAGCAAAGTATAATTAAAATCATTGCTGTTAAAAGGATAAATAATTAAAAGGAACTCCCACCATGCCGCACCCAAAAGTCCCACAAGAAATATCAAACCCGATAAACGACAACATCAAAAAACTTGCATCGCTGTTTCCTTCAGCAGTAAAAGATGGAGAGCTTGACCTTGAAGCCCTAAAGCAGGAATTAGGACAATTTACAGAGGTTGGAACGGAAAAATACGAACTCACTTGGGCGGGCAAGCAGCAAGCCAAACAGACAGCATTTA
>JADFZO010000067.1:7953-16100 GCA_015232465.1 Desulfamplus sp. | reverse complement strand
GAAGAATCGAACGGAATTATTTACAGGAACATTTTAATTATCTTTCTCATAGACTGTCTCTCCCAATTTTTTGGCAGCCCAGACAGCAAGTTTTTCCCTAAAAATTTTTGAGTTGTGCCTAATATCAACTGGAAAAGATTTGTGAATCAAAATATGTTCAATATCTTGTGTTAATGGGTGGGCAGACGCTAACTCAAAAAGCTCCTCAATAAATGCTTCGTTATCTTTAATTGGCTCTAATGGCTCAACGCAGATAACTGGTGTCTGCATCTCTTTTTGACCCACTCCAACCAACGCACTTCTAAAGACTCTCTTGTGGTTATTAAATATTGATTCGCATGGGATAGTAAAAAGCGTTCCATTACGGGTAATTACCCTTTGACTCTTTCTGCCGCAAAACCAGATTCTACCTTTACCATCTCGCCAGCCAAGGTCCCCCATTCTATGCCAAAAAGAGCCATCTTGCTCATCAATGATCTTTGCAAATAGATCAGCCCTTGGATTTTGAAAATATCGCATAGTTACAAGCGGAGCTTGTACCACAATCTCCCCAACATCATTTGGTTCAGCTAAAATATCATCAGACCATTTACCAATGTGATCATCGCTGATCTTGATTATTTGAACTTTAGTATCACAAATGGGTCGTCCAACACACATTCCAAAACCCTGTTCGCTCAATTTTTTTGTCTCTTGCAGTATCTCATGGCTTCCAATTGAGAGCACAGGAACAGCTTCAGTAGCTCCGTACGGTGTATGAATCTCAACCTCTGGATTGAGCATTGATGAAAATTGCTCAATATTGGCTGGGGTTACTGGTGCACCAGCAGATACAACGCGGCGCAATGATGGCAGTAAGATGGCATTTTCTTTACCATATTTGCCAAGCCTATTTAAAAGGGCTGGGGAGGCAAACATGTTGGTTACACCTTGATCTTCAATCGCCTCAATTATCTTTTCAGGATTGGCAAGGGCTGGTTTTGTGGGATCCATATCTGGTATAACAGCAGTCATTCCTAAAGCTGGATCAAATAGGGCAAAGAGCGGAAAGGTTGGCAGATCAATCTCATCATCTTCAATGTTAAAATGCTCTTTTATCTGACGTATCTGTGCATCAAAATTGCTGTGTGTATAGACAACACCCTTTGCTGCTCCTGTGCTTCCAGTGGTAAAGAGTATTGCTGCTGGCTCATCTTTTAATGTGGGAATTGTGGGAAATGGTTTATCCTCGACTTTAAATAGATTTTTTAATGAGTAGCCGCTCCAAAACCATTTTCTGCCAACTGTGATCCATATTTTGACAGATTGAAAATATTTAGGTCTTAATAGCCTTAAAAGATGAGCCTTTGGAACTCCGATAAATGCCTCTGGGTGGCTCTGTTTAAAGCACGATAACATTCTGTTAATTCCCATGCCAGGATCAACAACAACTGGAACAGCTCCAATTTTAAACAGGGCAAAGATTGTGCAAAAAAAATCCATTCCCGGGTGAATCATAAGAATAGTTCTTGTTCCACGCTTTACGCCAGCCTCTCGCAATCCAAATGCAAGAAAATCAGACTCTGTTTCAAGCTGGGCAAAGGTCATCTGACTATATAAAACCCTGCCATTAGCATCTCTTGAGTTAGGATATACAACTGCCCTTTTATACGGGATTTTTATGCTATTTTGTCTGAGCCAGTGGGAGATATTAACAGTGTCGCTTGTAACAGTATCGTTCATTACAGTCTCTTTTTAATTTCACGTCTATTTATCTTCATTATTTTTTGTGCAAAACTTAAACTTTTACATTTTCAGTTAAATTTATTTTTACATCACATTAGCTACTTTGTAAACTTCAAACTTTATACTTCTTAGATTTGCATATTACATTCAGGCAATGTATATTTTTCTATCTTAAGAATTTAGGTGTAAATTTTAATTATGACCAAATCTAAAAAAGTGGCACCAAAAAGGTTAAAAATGAGATGGACAACAGCTCAAATTATAGATTTTGAATATCTACTGCAACACGATAGCAGCAGTGATGAGGATTATCTTAAAAAAAGGGATAGAGATATTTATCTTAACAAAATCATGCCAAAAGGGGTAACATCAAAAAGTCAGATGCTACTTTTTTGGCTTGATGCTATGAAAAGTGATAAAAATAGGCAGTATGAAAAAAGTAGCAAATATGGCGAAACTTCAATTTTTATTGGAGATATGTATGATAACTCTATCTATATATTAAAAATATCGTTTGCAATTTTGGGTATTTTGGCTGGCTTATCAATATGTTTGACACTTTTTTCATACACAGGAGAAGAGCCTCTAAATATTGCCTATTTTTTTGCTCTAACCCTTTTTCCTCAGCTCTTGTTTTTGTTTATATTTTTATTATCTTTTTTATCGTATAAAAAATTGCCTCAATACCATATCATCTATTTAGCATTTGAGCCTCTTTTTCTGTTTTTACAAAAAAGGGTTTTTAAAAAAGAGTTGGCTTACAAGGGCGAAAAAATCATATCTGCAATTAAAATTATAAAACATTGCAAAGAGGTTTATGGCTCTTTATTTATTATGCCAATATTTATTGCTGTGCAGATTTTTGGGATAACATTTAATGTTGGAGTTGTTGGGGCAACCCTTTTTCGTGTACTCTTTTTTGACACTGCATTTGGCTGGCAATCAACCTTACAGATAAGCCCACAGCTCGTTGCAAA
Source organism: Desulfamplus sp. (assembly GCA_015232465.1). Classification (GTDB taxonomy): domain Bacteria; phylum Desulfobacterota; class Desulfobacteria; order Desulfobacterales; family Desulfobacteraceae; genus Desulfamplus. The sequence continues at coordinate 13,398 of JADFZO010000067.1, read as the reverse complement.
AATGGTAAATATTATTGCAGCACCTTGGAGCTGGATTCTGCCCGCTGGTGTTGGGTTTCCTGATATTGACCAGATAGTTGGCAGCAGAATAATTCTTAAAGATGGGATATACCATCTAACAACCTCTGATCTTGTATCATGGTGGCCATTTTTATGTTTAACTATCCTATTTTATGGGCTTTTACCAAGATTGGTTATGTTTATCTATGGCTCAATATTGCTAAAACAAGAGCTTGACAAGCAGCAGTTTGATCATGCTAAATGTTCAAATCTGATACGCCGTATGGTTGAAAATCCTATTAAACAGGAGATAATTGTTAAAAAAGAGTTAGAACCTGTTAAAGAGATAAAAAGTTCTGAAGTTGAAGAGCAAAAAGAGGTTAAAATTGATACAGAGCCTCTTGATAGTGATAATACGATTGAAGATAAAACAAAAATCTCTATTGCCCTTGTTCCAGTTGAGATTCGCAATTTTATAAACATGGAGAGCTTTAATAATTTGATGAGCCAAAAATTTAAATTGGATATAAAAGAGATGATTGAGTTTGGAATTGATTTTGATAGCGAGCTAAAGAGCATTGAGGTTAAATATAAAAGCAGGTGTGAATCTAAATTAAATACAAATAAGACTACTTCTGGTGGTTGTGCTATTGTGATACTTCAAGAGGCGTGGCAGGCTCCAATACGAGAAAGCTTAAATTTTATCAAATCAATACGGCAAGTTGTAGATAAAAAAACACCAATAGTTGTTGCTTTAACAGGCAGAGCTGGTAGAGATAATTTTTTAACTTCAGTTGAAAAATCTGATCTAAATATTTGGAAAATGCAGCTATCAACAATCAATGATCCTTGGCTCACTATTGAAAAGGTGGTGCAATAAAATGGCTATTGAGACTAAAAAGATTCCTGAATTTGCAATTATTGGACACCCTAACGAGGGTAAATCTTCAGTTGTATCAACACTTGCAGAGGACGATACAGTTGCCATAAGCCCAATACCTGGGGAGACTGTTGTGTGCCAAGTTCTGCCTGTTGTAATTGATGGAGAGGAGATTATAAGATTTATTGATACACCAGGATTTCAAAATCCTCGTGAGACCCTTGATTGGATGAAAAAATATAGTGGACCAGATGAGCTTTTACTAAAAACTTTTATTGAGAGACACAAAAACAACCTAAATTTTAGGGACGAATGCGAACTTTTATCTCCAGTTGAAAATGGGGCTGGGATTATATTTGTGGTTGATGGCTCACGCCCTGTTAGGCAATCTGACAGAGTTGAGATGGAGATATTGAGGCTAACTGGCAGACCACGAATGTCAATCGTCAACTGCAAAGGTGAGGAGCCAATATACTTAAAAGAGTGGCAAAATGAGTTTAGAAAACACTTTAACTCTATACGACAATTTAACGCACACAAGGCAACATGGCTTGAGAGGCTTGAGCTTCTTGAGAGTTTAAAAGGGGTTGATCAAGAGTGGCAGCCAGCACTTACAAAGGTTATTGAGTCATTTAGGCAAGATTGGTTTCACAGAAACAGGCTCGCAGCAGCCATGACAGTTGAGATGCTTGAGCATATCTTAACATTTTCAATGGTTTCCAACATTGAAGAGGGCGAAAATTTTAATCAGGTTAAGGCAAAGGTTGAAAAGGAGTTTAGGCAGAAAATTGAGGCAATGGAGAGGCTCACCCACCAAAAAATAAGACGGCTATTTCGGCACAACATCTTTAGATGCGAACTGCCAGAAAACTCGCTTCTTAATGAGAATCTTTTTAGCCAAAAGACTTGGCAATTTTTAGGGCTATCTCCAAAAGAGGTGGCTCTTGCTGCGGGCATGGCTGGCGGTGCTGCTGGTGTTGTTATTGATCTGATTGCTGCTGGAATCACTTTTGGTCTATTTTCAGCAATTGGCGGGGTGATAGGTGTTGGCTCTGCACTCTTAAGCGGAAGACGCATTGCAGATTTGACATTTAAAGGTCAAAAACTTGGCAGAGATCAGATAAAGGTGGGACCACTTGCTAATATTCAGTTGATGTATATTCTCATAGATAGAATGGTTATTTTTCATGCAAGCATAATAAATTGGGCACATGCAAGGCGAGAGTTTGAAAAAGAGCTGTTAAAGCATCAGATTTCTGAAAATCTCAAAAAAGGTGTAACATATAGCTGGAGCGATGAGGATAAAAAAATTTGTAACCACTTTTTTCAAACTATTTGTAGAAGAAAGAGCCTTCAATTTGAAAAAAAAGTGGTGCGTGAGTGTATGGAGAGTACAATTTTTGCTTCTTTAGAGAGATCGTTTTTACCAGTTTTTGATTGAGAGCCATTTTTGATTGACAGCCATAAACTTGACATATATATAAACATAACAGATCATTTTAAAGAGTCTTCTTATCATTCATAAACCTTAAACACTCTTACTTTAATAATCTTAAAATTTTAACAGGGAGATATACCATGAGCGAAAAAAAGAGAATACTTGTTGTTGATGATGAACCTGATTTTGCCTCAATTGTCCAGTCAAACCTGAAGCGGGAAGGATTTGATGTTGAGGTGGCTTATGATGGAAACGAGGCTATTGAAAAGGTAAAAGCAAATCCACCTGATGCTATTGTTCTTGATGTTATGATGCCTGAAAAAGATGGTTATGAGGTTTGTGCAGAGTTAAAACATAGCGAAAAATATAAAGATATTCCAATTATCATGCTCACTGCAGTTGCTGATCATGTAGGATCAACTCGCTATTCACATGCTGACGGTATAAGCATGGAGGCTGATGACTATCTGCCTAAACCTGCCTCTGCTGAAGAGATTACAAACAGTGTAAAACGGGTTGTCTCCTGATTTTTAATAAATTTGTAGGGGCTACTATCCTATTTTTTAGTGCCCCCTACCAGCTTCTCTGTTGGATTTTTTATGCAAAACTTCTAAATTTTTCTCCTCATAAACCCAAATTAGACTTTTAAGTTTTGGAAAAAGGTTAAAAATTCAACACTTTAATTCAACATTTTTTCTGCAACACCATAAATCCTCACCATAACCATAAAAAGACAATCAACCTTAAAAACAGGTGGTAACTATGAAAATATTCTGTATTTTAGGTGATGAGCGGGCGTTTCGTACAAAATCGCCAGCCATGTTTTCAGGCGTATTTAAACGAATTGGAATCAGTGCAGCTTATGTCCCGTTTAAGGTGCTACCCCATCAGGTAGGGGCAGCAATGCAGAGCCTTAAATCACTGAATATTGATGGTGCTAATGTAACCATACCTTACAAATCATCTGTTATCCCCTATACAAACGTCCTCTCTGAAGGTGCAAATATAATTGGAGCTGTAAATACAATTATCCGTAACGGTGAGGAGCTAAAAGGCTACAACACCAATGCCATTGGATTTATGGACACATTAGAGGAGAGAGGCTTTAATGTTACAGATAAACATGCTATTGTTTTTGGATCAGGAGGCGGGGCACGGGCTGTGGTCTTTATCTTAAATTGGTTAAGGGCAGCCTCAATTCAAATATCTGGAAGAACATCTTCAAGAGTTGATGACATTATAAGTAAAATAGGTGGAAGCTCCACAACTCTTGAGATCATCTCAAAGCAGACTCCCACAGCAAACATAATCATCAACACAACGCCAATCTCTTCGGTTGATGACTCCCCTGAATTTGCCCAGTTCATTGAAAAGCAAGATTTTAAAGAGTGCGAACTTATAGTTGATCTAAATTATGGGCGTAAAGATAATATCTGGAAGAGAAAAGCTGGATTGCTTGATGTTCCGTTTATTGATGGATTTGCTCCTCTTGCCCATTCAGCCCGAAGGACGCTCCTTTTGTGGACAAAAATTGATGTTGAGCCTATTGAGTTTTTAAAAGCAATTGATGCGGCTTAAAAAATAAAATAAAAACAAAAAAACCTTAAAAACCATTTATTTAAGGAGATATTTATAAATATGGATAATATTGACCCTAAAAAAGTTCTGGTTATTGATGATGAGCCAAGTCTGAGAGACGGTGCAAAGAGGATTCTCTCTAAAATGGGTTTTGAGGTGTTCCTCGCTCCAAAAGGTGAAGATGGACTTCTTGTTATTGAACAAGAGCCAATCGCCATTGTTCTGCTTGATATGAAGATGCCGGGCATGGACGGTATGGAGGTTTTAAAGCGGATTATGGCTCTTGAGCGTGGGATTATTGTTATTGTTATCACAGGATATGCAACTGTTGAGACTGCAATTGAGGCTATGCAGCGTGGAGCTTACAACTTTATACCCAAGCCATACCAGCCAGAGCAACTTAGAATCACTGTAAGCAGAGCAAAGGAGAAACTTGAGCTTGCAATTGAGACCAAAAGGCTTCAAGAGGAGAGAAAACGTAACCTTGCTGATCTTCAAACTGAACAGAGCAGAACTTTAACAATAATTGAGTCTCTTCCAAATGGAGTTGTGGTTACCAATATAGTGGGGAAGGTTGTTCTTATAAATCCAGCATGTTATCGTTATCTTGACATTGATCCGCAAAAAAAACCTGAAGATATAACCATTGAGGAGATATTTAAAAATAGTGGGCTTTGCTCTCTTATATTGGATATTTCAAAGGGTAAATATGTTGATTATGCTGATATTCCAGCTTATGAAATTGAGATTGACAACAAAAAATTTTTTATGGTCAGGTGCAGACCAGTTTTAGGTGAAAAAAGAGAGTGTCTTGGATCTGTGGTAAATGTTGTAGATATATCAACCATGAAGGCTTTGGATCATGTAAAATCTGAATTTGTCGCTAAAGTTACTCATGAGCTAAGATCACCTCTTTCAACCATTCATGAGCAGCTCAATATGGTGATGATGTCAAATATGGGCGATAGCAAAGATGGTGCAGCCAATGAAGAAGAGCAGTATATTTTATCCCGTGCAAAGGAAAAAACTAAGGCTCTTATTGCGACCATAGGTGATCTACTTGATCTATCGCGGATCGAGGCTGGAATGGTTGCAAAAGAGCCAAAGCCTGTTCAGGTTGATGAGCTACTTAAAAATATTTGCGATTTTCTAAATGCCAGAGCTACTGCAAAAAATCAGACTCTTACATTAACTACCCCAGAGACTCCCCTTTCTCCACTAACTGCTGATCCAATGGCAATGGAGAGCGTTTTTGGCAATCTAATATCTAATGCTATAAACTACACACCAGATGGGGGGCAAATTGATGTGGCTTGCGATCTTGCTGGTAACAATATCCGCGTAATGATAAAAGATAATGGTTTTGGAATTGATGCCAAATATATGGATAAAATATTTGAAAGATTTTACAGAGTCAAAAATGAGAAAACTCGTTTTATAAATGGAACAGGTTTAGGACTCCCTATTGTTAAGGGGATTGTTGATTCTATGAATGGATACATAAATGTTGAGAGCGAGGTAAACAGAGGCACAACTTTTACTGTCCTGC
>JADFZO010000067.1:0-7855 GCA_015232465.1 Desulfamplus sp. | reverse complement strand
AATGGAGTGGTTTAAAGAGCTAAATCCAGTTATTCAGGCACTAATTGGAACATGCTTTACATGGGGATTGACAGCATTAGGGGCATCTATTGTCTTTTTTTTCACAACCATTAAAAAGGAGATTTTTAATGGAATGTTGGGATTTGCCTCTGGCGTAATGATTGCTGCAAGTTTTTGGTCTCTTCTTGCACCCTCTATTGAGATGGCTGAATCTATGGGCATGATTTCATGGATTCCCCCCTTAATTGGATTTCTTGCTGGCGGGCTATTTTTATGGTCTATTGATAAGACTCTTCCGCATCTTCACGCTGGTATGAAGACCTCTGACGCAGAAGGTGTAAAGACAAGCTGGCAGAGAAGTGTTCTTTTAGTTTTAGCAATAACGCTCCACAACATACCAGAGGGTTTAGCTGTTGGTGTAGCATTTGGAGCTGCTGCTTCTGGTTTTGACTCTGCTACCTTAGCTGGTGCTGTTGCATTAGCTGTTGGAATTGGAATACAAAATTTTCCTGAAGGTGCTGCTGTCTCTGTCCCGTTACGAAGAGAGGGATTTTCTCGAAAAAAGGCATTTTTGTATGGGCAGTTCTCTGGTGTTGTTGAGCCTATAGCAGGAGTTTTAGGGGCATACGCTGTGATAGTTGTCCGCCCTATTCTTCCTTATGCACTTGCTTTTGCTGCTGGAGCAATGATCTATGTTGTGGTTGAGGAGCTTATTCCAGAGGGTCAATCTGATAAACACAGCGATGCCGCAACTATCGGGGCAATGCTTGGTTTTGCAGTTATGATGACTCTTGATGTTGCTTTAGGCTAAAATTTTTTAACACCAGCTTTTTTATAAGAGTGTTCATAAATATCAAGAAGCCCTCTTGTTAGCCCTTGCGGCATGAATATCATCACAAGCATCAAAATTAGACCAAATATGATCATCTCATACTCCTGAAAACTGTGAAGCACCTCAGGCAAAAGAGTTAGAAGCGATGCACCTAAGATCGCACCCCAAACACTTGCCATTCCGCCAATAACAACCATTGTAACCATCTTGACAGAGACCATAAAACCAAACGACTCAGGGCTTATAAACATAACAAAGTGGGCATATAAAAATCCAGCAACTGCCCCAAGTGCTGCACTGAACATAAAAATCTGAAGTTTCAAAAAATGGGTATTAACGCCAACTGCCATTGATGCACTCTCGCCATCGTGAATAGATCGAAGTGCACGCCCCATACGGGAAGATAAGATTCGTCTGCAGAGCACAACTGCAATAAAGACCGCAGCCCAGACTAAAAAAAAGTAGCTTCTGCCAGCTTCAAAAAAGATCGAACCAATTTGGAGCATCGGTATCCCAACAAATCCTGACGAGCCGCCAGTTAAGGAGCTCCACTCCCGAAAAATGATATTTACAATCATACCAAATCCAAGAGTTCCCATGCCAAGATAGTAGCCAGAAAGTTTTAAGGTAGGAAGTCCAACAACAAAAGCGATAAGTAGGGCTAAACCCACAGCACACAAAAGGGCAATCCATGGGGAGAGTCCAAATGTGGTTGATAAGATTGCTGTTGTGTATGCACCAATACCGTAAAAGGCTGCATGTCCAAGTGATACCTGCCCAGCGTACCCCATCAACATATTAAGACCCAAAGCAAGAATGGTGTTGATTCCAATAAATGTCAAAATTTGAAGATAGTAGGTGTTTTCTATCAAAAAACCGCAGAGAGTAACTACTGCAAGAAAAATAGAGTGTTCAATAAGTATCTTTTTAGGTTCAGCCACAGTATATAAGCCTATTTTGTATTTTTAAGTTTAAAATTAAAAAATGAAATTCATTAGAAGCGTTTTGCAACCTTTGCAGAGAAAAGCCCACCAGGGCAGATGTAGAGAATCAGAAGAAGTAGAATAAATGCAATAGCATCTTTTAGTCCAGATGAGATAAGACCAGCGCCTAAAGATTCAAGAACTCCAAGCAAAATCCCGCCAGCAAATGCACCCCAAAGGCTTCCAAGCCCGCCAATCATGGCAGCACAAAACCCTTTAAGACCAAGCATAGTGCCCATATCGTAACTCCCCATGGTTATTGGGGCAATAAAGATTCCAGCAGCAGCACCAGTTCCAGTGCTGATTATAAATGCAAGCACCCCCATACTCTCTGATGGAATTCCAGAGAGCCAAGCAGCCTTTTTATTTACAGCACAGGCAACCATAGCTTTGCCTGTTAATGTCTGCTTAAAAAATAGATGGATAGCACCAGCAAGGATAAAAGCTGCAAAAACAATAAATAGACTTTGAGGAACTAAAGCAGCTCCAGCAATCTCAATTGACTCATAAGATGAGAATGAAGGGACGCTAAATGGGTCTTTTCCCCAAATTATCATGGCAACTCCTCGCAGAAAAATTGAAGCACCAACAGTTATAATCACAAGAGTTATTGGCTGGGGCTTTTTTACTGTCTTGATTGCAAGACGCTCAAATATCATACCAACGCATGATACAGCAACAACTGTAAGCAAAAATGCCAATGGGAGCGGCAAAGCTGCATTTACCCACAATGTTAAGATTCCCATAGCACCCAACATCACAAATTCGCCATGCGAAAAATTTATAAGCTCAGTTGAGCTATAGAGCATTGATAGACCAACAGCAATAACAGCGTAGATAGAGCCAGTTGTGATACCAGAAAACAGGTATTGAATTATCTCCTGCATGAATCTCTGCCCTTAATTTAAACAAAAGATTAAAAATAAAAATAAGATTTGACAACCAGTTGAAGGTTGTCAAATCTACTATATAAAATCAAAATAGTTAAGGCTATTTATCCAATAATTTCCAAGTTCCATCTTTAATCTCAACCATAACAAAAGCATCTGGAGATAGACCGTTGTGGTCTGTGGCAGAAAAATTAAACTCTCCGCTCACCCCAATATATTTTTGAGTTGACTCTAAGGCATCTCGTATCTTGTTTTTATCTCCGCCACTACCTTTAATAGCATTGGCAAGCATAACCATTGCATCGTAAGAGTATCCGCCAAAACCAGATACATTGGTATTAAATTTTGCCTTGTAATCAGCCTCATACTTTGCAAGTATCTTCTTTTGTGGGTCATCATCAGAAAGTAACTTTGTTACAAGAATCTTACCAGTTGGCAGAATAATCCCTTCAGCCGCATCTCCAGCAAGTTCAATAAACTTTGGAGATGCAACTCCATGACTCTGATAGAGCGGAATTTCAATCTTTAGCTGTTTAACATTTTTAGCAACAACAGCGGGTCCAGGATTTGTTCCCCAACAGACAATTGCATCAGGAGAGGCTGATTTAATTTTGGTCAACTGGGCTGTCATATCAGTGTCATTTGGTCCAAAGCTCTCCTGCATAATAACCTCAATACCAAACTCTTTTGATTGCCCAACAAGCTGCTTTTTTCCGCTCTCTCCAAAGGCATTGGAAACTGTAAGTATGGCAATTTTCTTGATATTTTTTGACTGCATGGTTTTGTAAATTGCTGCAACTGCTAACAGATCACTTTGAGCTGTTTTAAATACCCAAGGTTTAATGGGTGATGTGATCTCAACACCAGCAGCACAACTTATGAGCGGAACTTGAGCTTTTTCGACAAAATTGACAATCGCAAGTGTGGTAGGTGTTGTGCTTGGACCAATTATGGCAATCACATTATCCTTGTGAAGCAGCTTATTTACAGCACTTACAGCCTTTGCAGGGTCCCCTTCAGAGTCATAAATAACAGCTTCAAGCATGTTCCCATCAATGCCGCCAGTAGCGTTGATCTGCTCAACCATCATCTGCATTGTTTTTTGTTCTGGATCCCCAAGAAACGAGGCTGGACCAGTTGAATCAAAGACTCCGCCAATCTTGTAAATTGATGCTGCCATAGCTGAAGATGCCCCGATAATTGGTGCAATCATGAGCATAACGCAAACTGCCACCACTAATGTTGATCTAATTTTACTCTGTCTCATTACAAATCTTCTCCTTTAAAAAAAGTGTTTCTATGTTAGTAATTATACAGCCAGAGCGAACGATTTAATCGGCTGATATAATTTATATTTATTACATGCACTCTATTCATATTTCAAGAGTTAAAGATTATCTGGCTTATTTATAAAATATGATTATGAATATTAGGTTTATGAAAAACAACAATTTTTAAGTGTAGCTTTTAGCTCTAAATTGAATCAACATAAGATGTTAGCAATTTCTCTGCATCTTTAGGGAGTTCTGGCTCTTGATATTTTTCCAAAAGCTCTTTCCACTTTGCGTTAGCTCTTTTTTCAATCGAAAGCCCCCCTTTTTTTAGCCAGCTTGCAAAGTTATCTTTTTCCTCTAAAATTGGGGTATAAATCTCTTTTTTAAAGTGATTGAATGTGTGTATGTTTGTCAGATACTCGCCTCCAGCTCCAACCTGCTTTATAACATCAACTGCAAGTTTGTCAGCAGTTATACTCTCTCCACGCTTGATACGTTTGCACATTCCGCAGATTTCACTGTCAATTATAAATTTTTCGTAAGATGCCACAATATACCCCTCAAGAATGCCAGCAGAGTGAAGCACAAAGTTAATGCCTGTCAATGTTGCCATTAGCTGACTCTGCATAGCCTCAAATCCTGCTTGAGCATCAACTATCTTTGCATCAGAAAGAGCTCCGCCCCCGCGAGAAGGAAGCCTATAAAACCTTGCCATCTGGGCAGTTGCAGCAGTGTTGACAGCCATTTCAGGAGCACCGATGCTCAAAGTTCCATAACGCATAGCAGCACTTGATGATGAGCCAGCAAACACAACAGGAGTTCCGGGACGCACCACCTGTGCAAGTGTAATGCCAGCAAGAACCTCAGCATTTTGGACAACCAAAGTTCCCTCCATAGTTACAGGCGAAGTTGCCCCAGCAATTGAGAGAGAAGATATTAGTTGAGGCATTCCAGCCTTTGCATACTCCATGATTCCGCCGCACATCTTATCATCGTATGAAAGCGGGGTTAATGAGCAAAGAATGCTGATAAAAGGTGGTTTTTTTGCCATCTCTTCCTTACTGCCAAATACCATTGATGCCATTTTTATTGTCTCTTTTGCCCCTTGTTGCCCTGTGCCTGCACCCATGAATGGTTTATCTGAATACTTCATGGAAGAGTAGATCATAAGTGCATTTCTCTTTTCAATTGGCACATCATTTGGCTCTGCCATCATTCCACCTGTTATATCAATGTATGGAATTGAATAGGCAAGTTTTGCAAAATTTTGATAATCTTTAAGTGTTGATTCCCTTCTGCCCTCATCAAGATTGTTGATAAATGGTGCTCCATAACATGGCATAAATGCAACACTATCGCCGCCAATCAAAATATTTTTATCACTGTTTCGAGCGTAAAGTGTAAATTCTGATGGTGCGTTTTTAATCTGCTCTTCAACAACTTTACGTGGAAAATAGACCCTTACACCATCAACCTTGCAGCCCCCTTTTTTAAGAACCTCCCTTGCTGGTTCATACTTTATATCAAGTCCAACCTCCTCCATAATCCGCATTGTTGCATCATGAATTTGCTCTGTCTCCTCTTTTGTGAAATACTCAAAATATCTCATCTCTTATCTCCTAATAAAGTGTTTGAATGTAGTTGTTTAATCAAAAATACATAAGGGGGGTAATATGTTTGACTATTTCTGCAAATTGCATACCTAATAAATTTAGCCTTTGATTTGGCTATTTAACTGGCTTAAAATTCTAAAATTATAAAAAAATTTTAATCTTAAGATTTAGGAGAAAATAATGGAGTCTAATCAGATAAACTGTGCTAACTGCAAATGTTCAGAGATAATTTTACAAAGCATATCTGATGGAGTCTTTACAGTTGATCACAATTGGAAAATTACCTCATTTAACCGTGCAGCAGAAGATATTACAGGCATAGATAGAGATGAGGCTATTGGAAGACACTGCTGGGAGGTTTTTCGCTCAAATATGTGTGAAAATGAGTGTGCACTTAAAAAAACAATGAAAGAGGGCAAACCCTTTGTTAGCTCCACCACTCATATTATTGATTCCCAAAAAAGACTCATTCCCATTACAGTATCAACATCTTTATTAAAAGATAGTGATGGCAATATTTTGGGCGGAGTTGAGATATTTCGAGATCACTCAATAGTTGAGGAGTTAAGAAAAGAGATAGAATCTCGATTTGAGCTTGAAGATATGGTTAGCCGTAGCCTAAGTATGAAAAAGATTTTTAGCAACTTGCCTCTAATCGCACAAAGCGATAGTAGCGTGCTGATTCAAGGCGAAACTGGAACAGGCAAAGAGCTAATGGCAAGGGCTATCCACAATTTAAGTAATCGAGCTGATAAACCATTTATAGCCATAAATTGTGGCTCATTGCCAGATACCTTGCTGGAATCAGAACTTTTTGGATATAAAGCTGGAGCATTTACCCATGCAGTAAAAGATAAGCAGGGGCTTTTTGCTGCTGCTGAAGGGGGAACTCTATTTTTAGATGAGATAGGAGATACAAGCCAAGCCTTTCAGGTACGGCTTCTTCGCGTTTTAGAAGAGAGAGCTTTTCAACCCTTAGGCTCTGTAAAGACAATTAAAAGTAATGTGCGTATTGTTGCTGCAACAAATAGAGATCTGCTTAAAATGGTTGAAGAGGAAAAATTTAGAATAGACCTATTTTACAGAATTAATGTTGTTAAGATAGATTTACCCCCTTTAAGAGAGCGTATGGAGGATATTCCGCTGCTGGTTGACCATTTTATTGAGCGTCTAAATAGGATTCGGGGTAGAGCAGTTCAAGGGATTGAGCAGAGTGCCCTTAAACTGCTCATGGCTCACCCATTTTCTGGAAATATACGAGAGATGCAAAATATAATTGAACACGCATTTATTTTGTGCTCGGACGGTAAAATAGCTCTTGAACATCTACCAGCAACATTTAATAAAGAGTCTAAAAAAGTGGATAAAGTTGCAGATGGCTCTATAAAATCAGCAGAGATAGAGACAATTCAAAGTGCTTTAAAGAGAAATAATTATAATAGAAGCAGAGCTGCAAAAGAGCTTGGAATCCATAAAACCACACTTTTTAGAAAAATTGCCAAATTTGGAATTGAGCTTCCAGATGGGGTTGATGGTCGATCCTAACTTCCAATCACATTCCATAAATCTTGATAACTTTGCCTTGAACCTTTTGCTCTTTGTAAAAAATCTTCTCTTCCCATGATTTATCTTCTGTTCTATCAAATATAAGGAGATTGCCGTCAACTGTTCCACATCTGTCCATGTAGGATAGAGTCTGTTTTAACCCCTCTTTTATGGTCTTTTCAAGAGATTTGTATAAAATTTTAAGCTCAATAACCACCTTTTGAACCCCTTTGTCATGATTCCAAATAACCAAAAGATCAGTTCTCATACGCCCAAGCCCATATTCACGCTCAACTCGTCCCCCACCATTGACGATTCGTTGCAAAAACGCCTGAAGCAGAAGCTGAGGAGCTGCCTCTTTGTATTGAAATCTCTCAAGCCAAATTTCAGAATTTTCTCTAAAAAACTCCTGAAATCCTTGTAATAATTTTGAGATATTTAAACTTCCATCTTTTTCAATATACCATGCAGGCTTAATAGCAGAGGCTAAATTGTATTGGGTAATTGTGGTCAACTCTCTTGGGATAACCTCACGATAAATGGGATTTGAAATTTTAATCTCTGAATCCTCTTTTTTCACAAGCCCTAAATCTATAACATATTGAAGATCATCAGGATTTATATTTTCAATAAAATTACCCTCTATCATTGGAGCTATAAGATTTTTTACCCGCTCTTCACGCAATTTATCAGCCAACTGATCAAGATGGGTCTCTCT
>JADFZO010000066.1 GCA_015232465.1 Desulfamplus sp. | reverse complement strand
GGCATGATAGACAAGAGAGTTGGAGTCAAGAGTCAAATCCTGAAGGCAGATGGCGAAAATTTTCATATAGCGAAATTTTAGCAAGAGACAAGACTAATCTTGATATTTTTTGGCTTAAAGATAAAAGTTTGGCTGATCTTGATAATCTCCCTGAACCTGATGAGATTGCAGAGGAGATTATTGAGAATTTAGAGGCTGGTTTGCAGAGTTTTAAAGATGTGGTAAAAGAGCTGATTTAAATAATTTTTCAAAAATCTTTTTGTCATAAAAGTTTAAACCAAACAAGGAGCGTAAAATGAAAAAAAAGGTGGGACAGATGCTTAAATACTTGGCATCTGTGATCTGTGCGTCATCTATTCTGATACTATATACAGGAACTTATAGCATCTCCATAGCAGAAAATGAGTCAACCTACGAGTATCTAAAGCTATTTTCAGATGTTCTTCAAGAGATTGAACAAAATTATGTTGATGAGGTAGATGGCAAAACCCTTATTCAAAATGCCATAAAAGGCATGGTAAATAATCTTGATCCCCACTCTAACTTTATGCCTCCAGAGGCATTTGGTGAGTTGCAAGATGAGACCAAAGGCGAGTTTGGCGGCGTTGGTATTGTAATTGCGATAAAAAACGGGGTTCTTACAGTGATCTCTCCAATAGAGGGGACTCCAGCCTATAAAGCAGGCATTAAAAGCGGAGATATGATAATTAAAATTGATGGCGAGCCAACCGCTGATTTTGAGCTTTGGCAGAGTGTCAAAAAGATGCGAGGTGAGATGGGTTCCCCAGTTGTCCTTACAATTATGAGGGAGGGGGGGACAGAGCCAGTTGAATATAAATTAACCCGCGACATTATCCCAATGACAAGTGTAAGAAGTGCCACTATTCAACCTGGATATGGTTATGTTTGGATTACAAATTTTAGAGATAAAACAGATAATGAATTAAAAGATGCTCTAAATAGACTTGAATCTGCTGCAACCCCATTAAAAGGGCTTATTCTTGATCTAAGAAACAATCCTGGCGGGCTTTTAGGTCAAGCTGTATCTGTATCTGATATATTTCTTGATAAAGGGGAGATTGTCTCTATTAAGGGTAGATTAAAGGAACAAGCAGAGGTTTTTAAAGCCAATGCCACAAAAGATGACAAAAAATATCCAGTTGTAGCTCTTATTAATGGAGGAACTGCAAGTGCTTCAGAAATTGTTGCTGGTGCTCTGCAAGACCATAAACGAGCCTTGATTTTAGGCACAACATCGTTTGGAAAAGGGTCTGTTCAGAGTGTAAAGCCTCTTAGAGATGGTTTTGGTTTAAAATATACAATTGCCCGCTACTACACACCAAGTGGTAGGTCTATTCAAGCTGAAGGTATAAAACCAGATATTGAGGTTGAATATAATTTTGAAGAGCCTGAAGCTGTTGAAGAGAAAGAGCAAAAGCCAGCATCTTCTATGGAAAATAGAATGCTTAGAGAAAAAGATTTAAAAAACCATCTTGAGCCTATAAAAAATCAAAACCAAAATATTGAGATTAACAAGCAAAAAAATCAAGAAAATATAGAGAAGAGACCTTCAGAGAGCCTTGTTGATCTTGAAAAGCTCAAAAAAGATAAGCATGTGAAAAGAGCTCTTGATATTTTAATCGGGTATGGCGTTTTCAGTGAACTCAAATAAAAGAGTCTGGATAGTTGTCCGTGAGCTGCTAAAGGGGCTGGCTGCAATCTGTATGCTGGTCTCTATTTTGGCAACAATTGCAATGGTAGCTGATCTATATTTTAATAAATCTTTTTCATATCTTAAAAAGATTTTGATTAACGAGCCATATTTACCAAAAGATAAAATTAGCAACCATAATAGAGACCAAGAGAGTGAAAACAAGCCAATTTTTGAAATATTTGATGATGAGCCTGATCCAAAAACAAAAGAAATAGATGATTACCAGCCTAAAGTATTAGATAGTAAAATAGATGTGAAGATAGAAGAAGATACAGCCTCACCCCCTTCTGTTAAAGATGATGAGGCTAAGCAGCCTCAGCCCCCTATTTCTGAAAAAAAGAGCAGCAAAGAGGCAACTCAACAGATAAAAATTGTCAAAACAGTAAATATAAAGAGCCAAAATAAAACAAAAGATGATCTCCCAAAAGTTGCCATAATAATAGATGATATAGGATTTGATCCAAAAATTGCAGATGATCTAATCAAGATAGATAAAAACATAACCATCTCAATTCTTCCGGGCTCTCCTTCTGGCAGACAGATTGCAAACAAGATGCACTCAAAAGGTGTTGAGATTATGCTTCATCTTCCAATGGAGCCGTTGCAGTATCCATCAGTTGATCCTGGGTATGGTGCTATTTTATCAAGTATGGGAGATATTGAGATAATAAAGGTGCTGAACAAAAATCTTGATATTTTGCCCCAAATAAGAGGCGTTAATAACCACATGGGGTCTAAATTGACAACCAGCTCTTCTGCTATGCGTCAAATATTTACAATACTTAAACAAAAAGAGCTATTTTTTATTGACAGCCTCACATCAGATCACTCTGTCGCTAAAGAATCTGCAGAGTCTGTTAAACTTGAGTTTGCAAGTCGTGATCTATTTTTAGATAACAAAAAAGATAAAAACTACATTAAAAAAAAGATAAAAGAGCTTATAGTTATTGCCAAACATAAAGGCTCTGCCATTGCAATTGGACATCCATACAAAGAGACCTACCTTGTTTTAAAAGAGGATTTTGAGATTCTCAAAAAGAGCGTTAAGATCGTTCCAGTCTCTCAGTTGGTTACTCAAATGTAAACAATTACTTAATCTTGTTTTTTAGCAGCAATTGCAAGCCACTCTCCATCAGTTTTAACCTCTAAGATTGCCAAATTGTTATGTTTTAAAGATTTATTTATTAGTGGCTCTCTATCTTTGATAATGCCTGATAATATTGCGATGCCACCTTTTTTTAGGTTATTGTTAATATTTGGCATTATCTCAATTAAGACCTCAGCAATGATGTTGGCTGAAATCAGATCAAATTGAGGATTGTTAAAATCTTCTAACGAGCCTTGTTTAACATCAAATAGGTGAGATGAGACTCTATTTTTGGCAAGATTTTCAGTTGAGACTAAAACCGCAACCTCATCAATATCAACGCCTAAAAGATACGATGCCCCAAGTTTTGCTGCTGCAACCATTAAAATTCCAGAGCCTGCCCCAACATCAAGAAATCTATCTTTAGGGCAAAGATACTTTTCAATAAGCGATAAACACATTGAAGTTGTAGGGTGCGATCCAGTTCCAAAAGCCATTCCTGGGTCAAGCTCAATTACAACATCGTTTGGTTCTGGTTCAAAATCTCGCCACGCTGGTTTTATTACAATTTTATCAGTTACTCTAATCACATTAAAAAAGCTCTTCCAAGACTCTGCCCAATCCTCTTGATCCACAATTTGAGTCTCAACAACAACTTTTATATTTAGCTCTTCAAGCTCTTTTGCCCTTTTTTTTATCTTCTTTAAAGTCTCAATAGATGAGTCTGTGTTAGGAATGTAACCAGAAACAGATGTCTCATCAGATATTGGCAGAGCATCGCTTCCAAAACCTTCTGGCGGAGCATCAAGCGGAACTTGACACACCACACCAGTAAGCCCTAAAGAGAAGAAAATATCTGATACCATCTCCTCTCCAAATGAAACATCGTCAGATTCAAATAGAGCTTTTACCTCTATCCACTTCATAGTATCTTTTCACTCCAAAGTTGATTGTGCCATGCAACTTCACGCTCATGGATAGTATTAACAAAGTAATCAATATTGTTAATCTGCTTAAATGCTGTATATCCTTGATAGATAAAGTCAACAACAGGCTTTATGTTAAAAAAATAGGCAGCATTTTTAACAGTTTTAAGTGATATTGCAACAATCCATTTTTGGCTAAGTCTGTGAAATATACGGGTAACCTCAGTGCTGAGGTTTATCTGGTATATTCTTTGATCATAGTTATCAAAAGAGCGATAAACCTCTTGATACTGCTCCATATTTATATCAATGCCGATTTTGGCATCAACCATTTTTTCAACCATCAGATTATCAAGATGATCGCTAAGTTCATGCAGCTCAATCACTTTTGAGACAGCAGATACCATTCCAGCATAGATTTTGCCATCAAGTGCCCTGTGCAGCTTTTTCATTCCCTCATCACGAAATGTAAAATCTTCAGGTGCATAGAGTCGATTAAAGAAAAAATCGCCCATAAGAGCATATTCAGGATCGCTTTTTATATCTTGATATGTCCTATTTAGGCGATTAGATTGAAATATTTGCAGTTCACGCTTTAGAGTTATAAAAAGCTCGCTACCTGTTTGGCTAATCTCATCTGCGACACTATTAGTATTAGCATTGACTAAAATATTTTCACTGTAAGGGCTCTCTATTTTCATTTAAATCTCTTTTCTCTTTAATATTTTGCTGATTTTTTGACTCAAACTCCTCAATCTTTTTTTCTAAATAGCTTATTCGATCAGTTAAGTTTGTAAACTGCTCCCTTGTTGCAAGGTTCATAACGCCTAAAACCTCGTTGATTCGCCTATCAACCATCTCTGAGACCCATTTTTTAAGAGATGAGGTAAAACCTAATATCTCCTGCTTTAACCTGCTACCCTCATTTTTTGTTATCTCATTATTTTTAACAAGGCTCTTGAGCATACTATCAAGCTCATCTTCGGCAAGTGTAAAGGCATTCTGCCAGATCGAAAAATACTTTTTTGCATAATCGCTAATAGCACCACTGCCTTTACGAAATAGCTGGATAAGCAGGCTTGGCGATAATGAGTTATCATCTTCAGTTGAATCTTTTCCCATAAGTGTAGATACAATTGAAGATGTCAAATCTTCGTTAGTCTCATTATCAATAATGGTTACATCTTTGCCTGACTTTATCATCTCAGAAATATGTTTCATGGTTACATATTTTTTTTCCGTAGTGTCGTAGAGCTTACGATTTGCATATTTTTTTATCAGGTGCATATTTTTCTCCCTGGCAGATTTTTAAACTGTTGTGAATCAGGCTGTAATAAACTCTTTTGTTAGAGAATCAACTTTTCTGTTCACGCTGTCAATACCTTTTATCAACTCTTCAACCTCCTGTTTGCTCGGAAGGTTGAGCATTGATGGCAACTTTTCAACTGTGCTGCTTACCTTCTCTTCAATAACCTTTTTGATCCCTATCTTATCAAGAGCCTTTTTAGTAGCATCAATTATATCTTGTTTGGCAATTACTACATCTTTTTCAAGATTTTCAACAATTTTATTTTTGTTCTCTTTATAAACATCAAGATAGCCATCAATCTTTTTTGCAGCATCCTCTTTTGTCTCTTTAACCACCTCTCCTATTGCATTAAAAGGGCTTGCTTTAAATTTATCGGCAAACTCTTTTGTCTTATCTTTAATTTCAAATTTGAATGTGCCATACTTTTGCATTGATTCTGCTTTTAAACTTTTAGCAGCATTTTTGCTGTTATCAATAAGCCCATCAATAGTTTTTAGAGGCTCTGCATTTAAATCTTTAATAAATTGACGTCCCGCATCAATCGGTTTTTTTACAAACTTGTCGTTATAAGTATCAATATTTCTTTTGATTGACTCGCTCGTCTCTTTTACAGCCCTTAGTGTGTAATATTTTGATTCACAAGGCTCGCAAGTTGTCTCAATCGCTTCTGTTTTAATTAGCTCGTTCATTTTATTCTCTCCTTTTGATTTTTGATAAATAGATATAAAGTTGTTTAAAAAAAGGTTGCTCTATTAAAAATTATCTTTTATATAAGCTCAAATTTCATAACGCACCGTGTCATGCAAACAGAATATGATGCAGTGCGTTATGATTGTCAAGAGAAAATTTTTATTATATCTATTTTCTTAGGATAGGCTTGAAGAGCATTTTAATATTTTATATATGATCAATAAGTTAATCTTATCTATTTTATATATCTTTATCTTACCAAAAACACATCAGGAGGAAAATTATGCCCGAAACCATGACAAACGCTGACAATTTCTGGCTCTGCATGGACGATCCTCGCAACCTAATGGTAATAACTGCGGTAATGGAGTTTGAAGAGCCTCTTGATTACAACAGACTCTATGCCACAATTGACACCCGTCTTGCCTGCTTTCCACGATTTAAAAAAAAGGTTCAAAGACCAATTTCAGGTATTGGTGCTGCAAAATGGGTTACAGACAAAAATTTTGATCTAAGATCTCATATTCACCGTATTGGACTTCCAGCCTCAGGTCAAAAGAGCGACTTAGAGGAGGTTATAAGTGCTCTTCAAACAAAATCGCTTGATTACAACAAACCGCTTTGGGATATTCACCTTATAGAGAACTATGGCAAAGGGTGTGCCCTATTTTTTAGGATACACCACTGCATGGCTGATGGAATTGCTCTTGTGCATGTTCTGTTATCAACTGCAGATACTGACCCTGATGCTCCGTGGCCCGAAACAAAACCTGTGCCATCAAAAAGAGCCTCAGATTTTGCCCCGCTTTTTGTCTTTAACTCAATGTTGGGAAGTGCCAAAGATATGGTGAGTGCTGGTCAAAAAATGGGTAAAACCATCATAAAAGAGGCAAGAAAAATATTGACCAAACCAGGTTATTTAAAAGATTGGGGTAAACTTTCAGCCCATATATCAGCAGATGCAGCCAAAGTTTTATCCAAACATACCATAATGCCCTCTGATCCTAAGACAGCTTTTAAAGGCAGACTTGGGATACAAAAACGTATGATTTGGACAGAGCCCATACCACTTGATAAGATCAAAAAGGTTGGAAAAGCAATAAGCACAACAACTCTCAACGATGTTCTTGTTGCCACTGTAACTGGAGCTATGAGGCGATATTTAAAGACAAGAAACACGCCAGTTAATGAGCTTGATCTTCATGTTGCAGTTCCAGTTAATATCAGAAGAGCTGGCAGAGAGTTTGAGCTTGGAAATAAATTTAGCTTGGTGTTCTTACGCCTTCCAATCTATCTTGATGACCCTGTTTTGCGTCTAAAAGAGGTCAAACGGCGAATGGATCAGCTAAAATTCTCCCCTGATCCCTATATCAATTTTGGGCTACTGAGCACAATTGGAGCACTTCCAGCACCTCTTGTGCAGAGGGCTGCTAAAATATTTGGCGATAAGGCATCTGGTGTTTTGACCAATGTGCCAGGTCCAAAAGAGACTCTCTATTTTGCAGGAAAAAAGATCGCCAATTTTATGTTTTGGGTTCCAAGATCAGGAATGATTGGGCTTGGGGTGAGCATTATGAGCTACAACGGCAACGTAACAATAGGCATTGCGTGCGATGATAGATTGATGCCAGACCCTGAGACAATGCTGCAAGGCTTTGAAGAGGAGTTTAACGAACTGATTGATCTTGTTCAATCTGGTAAAATCTACGATGAGCCATTAGTAATTAACGATAGATATAAGGAGTCTAAAGAGCAACCAAATGTTGCTGTTGGGTCATCTAACCTATCAGAGCCTTATGGAATATCAGAAAGTTTTTCAGATCAAGGTAACCCTTCAGAACTCTTAGAGCCAGATAAATCAGATTTATTAAACTTAAATCAAAAATCAGAGCAAATAAAAGATGTAGAGCAAATTATGAGAGAGATTGCCAACTAACTTTTTATTTCAGCAAGATTTTTACCTAATTTTTTTAATATTCTTAGGAGGATATATTGAAACAGATCGTCAGCATCAATCTTGGATCAAGCAAAGATGACTATGAGTTTGAGACCCAATTTCTTGGGCAACAGTTCAATATCAAACGATTTGGAGTCGATGCAGATATGGAAAAAGCTGCAACCCTTTTGCTGCAGTGGGATAAAGAGGCAGATGCTATTGGCATTGGCGGGGTTAAATTTCCATACGATATGTCGCCTCGATACCTTAAAAAAAAGCACCTTGACAAACTAAATGAGCTTGCAGAGAAGATAAGCACACCAGTTACAACTGGTCTCTCCTTGCGTAATGTCTCAATGGAGTGGTGTTTAAGGTTTGTAAACCACAAATTTCCTGACTACTTTAAAAATGCAAGGGTGCTTTTTATGTCTGGCATGACAAGTTACCGTATTGCTAAAGTTATGTCTGAATATACAGATAATCTAACCTTTGCGGATCCAATTTTAGAGAATGGAATCTCAAAATTTATCCGCTCATTTAAAGGGCTTGAGCGTTATGCACAGGGAAGCCATGAGCTTTTGCAGTGGCTGCCAAGCAAACGGCTTGCATCATCAGTTATTGCCACAAGAGCCTGGAATGAATATATAATTCGCAAAGCCATGCAAAAAGCTAATGTAATTGTTATTCCATCATACAATTTTTATAACTATATGAGTAATGCAACACTTGAGGAGCTTGCTGGAAAGATTATCATAACCTCAACAGTTACAGACGATAAAGTTGAGTTTTTTAAAGAGCGTGGTGTAAATGTTATCATAGATACTACACCCAAAATATTGGAGCGTGTTGTTGCTCCAAATGTCTTATCAGCACTTATTATTGCTGCTTTAGAAAAAAAACGTAACCAGATAAGAGATGATGATCTGCTTGAGATAATAAGCACGCAAAAGATGGATCCCCGCATTGTCTATCCATCTGGCAAAGAGAAAAGGGTTAATAGATTTGCATTTGTTATCCACCCATTATCAAAGGAGTTTTTAAAAAAAGATAAACTTGTTGATGCAATATCAGGTTTTACCCCACCTCTTTTTCTTGATGCTGTTGAAAAGATTGTGGCTTATGCTCCCCCTTGGATATACTCTCGCGTAACTGGGATAAAATCGCCTACTGGTGCTGAGGCTGAGGGGTGGCTAATCACAATTGGAGGCACACCCAAGCAGATGCTCTCACATGAGCCAGAATTTACCTACAAACGGCTTCTTCAAGCTGCAAGAATGGCAAAAAGGCTTGGGGCACAAATAATGGGGCTTGGGGCATTTACAAAAGTGGTTGGAGATGCTGGTGTTACAGTTGCCAAAAAAGCAGATATTCCAATCACAACTGGTAACAGTTACAGTGCCTCTGGTGCTTTGTGGGCTGCTGCTGATGCTGTTCGGCGAATGGGGCTGATTGAGTTCAAACAGGGCGAAAAGATAAAGGCAAAGACAATGGTATTAGGTGCATCTGGTGCAATTGGCTCTGTCTGCTGCCGCCTTTTAGCAAAAGCGTTTGAAGAGGTCTATTTGGCTGGCAGAAATACTGCAAAGCTGATGGCTCTTCAGCAATCTATTTTAGATGAGACCCCTGATGTAAAATTAAAAATTACAACCAATCCTGATAAGTATCTGCATGAGATGGACGTAATTGTTACAGCAACATCAGGTGCTGGAAAAAAGATTCTTGACATCACACGGGTAAAACCAGGGTGCGTAATCACAGATGTTGCAAGACCTTTGGATTTGCCTCCTGAAGAGGTTGCAAAACGCCCTGATGTTCTTGTAATTGAGTCTGGAGAGATTGAGCTTCCCGGCAATCCTGAGATGAAAAATATAGGTCTTCCACCTAAAATTGTCTATGCCTGCCTTGCTGAGACCATTGTTCTTGCACTTGAGGGGCGTTATGAAATCTTTACAATTGGACGAGATATTGAGTGGGAAAAGGTAAAGGAGATTTATAAACTTGGGCTAAAACATGGAATGAAACTTGCCGCAATCTCTGGTGTTAATGGGGTCTTTACAGATGAGGATATTTTGAGGGTAAGAGAGCTTGCACTTGAGGCAAAAAAAAGAGGGTGGGAAGCAGATTTAAGTTAAAAATTAACAACAATTTTTTATATTAAAATTACCAAAGGGAGTTGCACTTTGAAACATATTACAAATATAAGTCTTGGATTGTCAGCAGACGACTATCAGATAAAGACAGAGTTTTTGGGCAAACAATTCACTATAAAGCGTTTTGGGACTGACGGAGATATAAAAAAAGCTGAAGACCTGCTCTTAATTTGGAATAAAAAAGCTGATGTTATCTCCTTAGGTGCAATAAATTATCTTTACGCTCAAGGTTCAAAAACTATTATGAATAGGGAGATTAAAAAACTTCTAAAAGTTGCAAATGCACTTACAACCCCTGTTACAACTGGTGAAACTCTTAGGCGAGTTAGCCATGAGTGGGCTATTCGTCATGCACATTTTGAGCTTGGAAACAACTTTTTTACAAATGCACGGGTGCTATTTTGCTCTGGCATGTCAAGCCAAAAGATTGCAAATGTTATGAGCGAATACACAGATAACTTAACATTTGCTGACCCTCTTTTTGAAAACTCAATCCCTAAAATTCTGACATCAATAGATGGGTTAAACAGGTATGCAAACCGTATTCACAGACCATTGAGCTTTATTCCATCTAAGATTATACCATTAAAAGATATTTTATCTGAACAGAGGCAGATTAAGAGTATAAACTCATTTTTACTTAAACGTGCTGTTAAAAATAGCACTGTTATTGTTATCCCTTATAATGATTTTTATGATTATGTGGGCTGTTTCGATGAAGATGCTCTTAAAGATAAGGTTGTTATCACAACAACAGCCTATGATGACAGAGTGGAGATGTTAAGAGAAAAAGGGGTAGCAATGATCATTGATACAACCCCAAAAATAGTTGACAGAGTTGTTGGAGTCTCTGTTCAAGAGGCTCTTATGGTATCTGCCCTTGATATTCCTAAAACTCCAAACCTTAAAGATGATCTGCTTGAGGTTATAAGTGAGCAACATTTAGAGCCACGAATCATCTATCCGCAAGATGAAAAAAGACGGATAAACCGTTTTGCCTATCTTGTCCACCCGTTATCTCAAGATGATTTTAAAAAGATTAAGCCCTTAGAGATAATTTCAGAAATTGCTCCGCAAACTTTGAGTGTAGTTGCAAAGCTGATGGCTTATGCCCCCCCTATTGTCTATTCTAAGGTAACTGGGATTAAATCTCCAACTGGTGTTGAGGCTGAAGGGTGGCTATTAGCACTTGGAGAGACTCCTGAAGAGATGCAATCTAAATCCTCTGAATTTACAACAAAAAAGATTCTTCAAGCTGCAAAAAAGGCAAAAGCACTTGGTGCTCAAGTTATGGGTATAAGTATGCTTCCTAAAACACTTGAAGGGCCAAGCGTTGATATAGCTAAATATGCAGCTCTGCCAGTTACTACTGGAAATAGCTATACAGCATCTACAGCTTTGTGGGCTTGTGCAGAGGCTGTAAGGCTAATGGGGCTTGTAAAGCTAAAAAATAACAAGATACTTCAAGCAAAAACAATGGTAATCGGAGCAACTGGTGCTGTTGGCTCTATCTGTGCAAGGCTCCTTGCTACAGCTTTTGAGGAGGTCTATCTTGTGAGCAAAAACATGGCAAAGCTACTTACCATTCAAGAGATAATCCAAAAAGATAACCCTGATGTTGTTGTAAATGTCTCAACAATGGCTGATACCAATATTGATAAGATGGATTCCATTGTTGTTGCAAGCTCAAGAGTTGAAAGACCTTTTGATATTATGAGGGTAAAGCCTGGCTGCGTTATTACTGATATAACTCGACCCATGATATTTTCAAGCAAAGAGGCAGAAAAGCGTTCTGATGTCCTTATAATAACTGGCGGAGAGATTTTACTTCCCGGAAATAATATTGAGATTAAAGATATTGGTCTTCCACAAGGCTCTGTTTATGCCTCTCTTGCAGAGACAATTATTCTAACTCTTGAGGGGCGTTTTGAAGATTTCACAACTGGCACAAAAACAGAGTGGAACAAGGTAAAAGAGATTTACAAACTTGGACTAAAACATGGTATGCAGCTATCTTCAATATCTGGAGTAAACGGTGTTTTAACAAAAGAGGATATTTCACGGGTAAAAGAGTTTGCCCTTAAAAAGATGAAAAAAGATGAAGATAATTGAGACTGTTTTAAATTTTCAGCAAACTGCTGCTAAAATATTTATAAATCAGCTACCTGCAAGAGTTATAAATGCAACGTACAACACATACAGCAGAATCTACAAAGGTCAGCTAAGTCTTGGACTTCCTGTATCTCGTGAGCTTATCCTTAATCAACGAGAGATTAGGACAAATGCTGTTGGTAAACTTGCTTTAAGCCTTTACCATATTTTTCAACATGCAACAGGTAAGAGTGTTCCAAGAGATGAGATTAAGGCTGTTCTTAATCAAGAGCTTGAGCGTGGCAAGATAAAACTTACTGAAAATGTAATCTTGCTAAACAAAAAAAATCTTACCAACCTTGCATTAAAGAGATTTAAAATTGATCCCATCTTTATCGAGCAAATTGTTGATGAGGCAAACAGAAGATTTATTCTAAAAGAGTCATTAAGGCAGGATAAACAGCCTGTCTATTTTGAGAGCGAAATCAATGAGCGTGAGAGCAATGGACGAGGAGATTATGTAACTGTTTTTTATCGAGATTTTACTGAAGAGGGAAAAGAGATAAGATTCAGAAGGATAGTCAGCATGGAAGAGGTTACTGCTGGAGATTGTCGCCCCTCTGTTATACTTGTTCCTGGATTTGCCAATAACAGTAACTGCTTTAACTTAAACAACCGCTACTCAATGGCTATGGATTTGGCTGATGGTGGAATGTGGGTCTATCTATTTGATCCACGAGGCATGGGTGTAAACACTGGAAGGTTTGATCCTTACTACACAGTAGATACCCTCATTGACTATGATCTTCCAGCAGTTTTAAAGTTTATCCACTCAAGAAGCTGCGGTAAACCCTCAATGTTGATTGGGCATAGCATGGGCGGGGTAGTGTCTGAAAATATGGTTTTAAATTGGGCATTAAGGCTAAACTATGACAAACTTAGATTTATCTCTAAATCTGAAAAAAAGATATTAAACAAAATTCTTCCATCAAAAGCTGATGCTAAACTCAATATTGGCATGGTCAAAGCTATTATCTCTTTAGGCTCTCCAAAGTTTTTTAACAAAACATCTCACATCTTTTTTCCAGCAGTTTTATGGCTTAACCACATCTCCCGAATCTTTAGATTCTCCCACCTGCCAATTCAGGAGTTCTCAAGGGTTATTACTGATTTGCCTATTATAAAGGATATTACCCGTGCATTATACAACAACAACATAGGAGACCTAAATTTTTTAATATCACCTGAAAACCACAAAGATGATAAATTTTTTATTGAGCGTTACCTAAAAAATGCAATGGAGTCCATTCCCCTTGGTCTTGGGTTTCAGCTTTTGCGTGCAATTTATGATGGAACAGGATTTAAAAGAATGGATAACAGCAACCTTAACTATTCAGACTGCTTCTCATTTTTTCCTGATTCAATACCTATTTTTCACTTTTGGGGTTCAAAAGATCAGCTTGCTCCAGTTGATAACATGAAATATAGCCAGTTCTATCCCCATAAAATTAAAAAAATATACAGAATTGAGAGAGTAGCTGATCTTAATAAAGTTGAGATAGATAGCGATAACAGCCAGCTTATTGACTTTATAATTGAGGGGGCAAACCATATTGATCTGCTGTACGGCAAAGCTGCAAATGAGCTTGTCTATCCTATTCTTGAAAAGATTATAGAGAAAATTTGGGGAGATTGGAGCTATGCTATATGATAAATTTAAGAAGTATCACAATTATTGGAAGAACATATCGCCATGTGAACCGTTATCGTCAAATATTGACTATTTTGTTCAGATATGGGTTTGACAACATTGTTGATATATTAAAAATAGATCAATATCTTGAGATTGGACTTCAGATGATCTCAAGAAAAAAGCGTGAAAAGGTGGAGAGGCTGACCCCGCAAGAGCGTGTAAGGCTTATTTTTGAAGAGCTTGGACCAACCTTTATAAAGTTTGGACAGATTCTCTCCACAAGACCTGATCTTATCCCCCTACCCTTTATCCATGAACTTGAAAAGCTCCAAGACAATGTGCCTGCATTTAGCTTTCAAGAGGTTCAATCTATTATCGCATCAGAGTTCAAATCAGAAGATTTAAAACAGGAGGAGCACAAATTCAATGCAAATCCATTTCAATTAATTGAAGATACCCCATTTGCCTCAGCCTCAATTGGTCAAGTGCACAGGGCAATTTTAAAGAGCGGAGAAAAGGTTGCTGTCAAAGTTCAAAGACCGGGAATCAAAAGCCTAATTGAGGTTGATTTAGAGATTTTGCTCCATCTTGCCACTTTGATGGAGCGTCATATTGAGGATTTATCACTCTTTAGACCTGTGAAAATTGTCCAAGAGTTTGCAAAAACATTGGAGCGAGAGCTTGATTACACACTTGAAGCATCAAACATGCTAAGAGTTGCAAGGCAGTTTTTACCCTCTACAACTGATGCTGACGCTGAAATTGGCGGGATTTACATTCCAAAAGTCTATCTTGAATACTCAACAAGCTCAATTTTAACTATGGAGTACATTGAAGGGATAAAAATATCAGAGGTTAATACTCTTGATGCCAAAGGTTATGATAGAAAACTTTTAACCAAACGTGGGGCAGATTTTGTTCTTACTCAAGTTCTTGAATATGGATTTTTTCATGGTGATCTCCACCCTGGAAATATATTTGTTCTACCTGATAATGTTATCTGTCCTGTTGATTTTGGGATAATGGGGTTTGTGGATCAATATTCGCGTGAAGTGTTTGTTGATATTATTGCAAATACAGTAGTCCAGAATATTTCTCAAGTTAGTCGCCTTTTACTTGAATTAACTGATTACGATGAAGAGCCAGATTTAAGGGCATTAGAAAAAGATATTTCAGGATTTACAGGGCAGTATTTAGCAGGAGCAGCTTTAAAAAATATAAATATGGGCAAAATGCTTCAAGATATTGTTCAGATTGCTTTAAATCACAGATTGAGGCTTATGCCAGAAACTTTTTTAATGTTAAAGGCTTTTACTGCTGTAGAGGGTGTTGCCCATATTGTTGATCCTGAATTTGATATGGTAAGCCATGCAGCCCCATATATCAAACGTGCAAAGATGGCACGGTTTGCACCATCAAGAATATCTGATGATATTAGTCGAGTCTCTTCTGAATCTATTAAGCTGCTTCAAAACATTCCAAGAGAGTCACTTGCAATTATTCGTCAGCTCAGAAAGGGAAAACTTACAATTGGCTTTGATCTGCAAAGACTTGAAAAGATTCTTGCTGCAAACCATCAGGCAAACAACAGAATTGCACTTGCCATAATTACTGCCTCACTTATTATGGCAAGCGGAATGCTCTTATGTTTTGCTGTGCCGCCTCTAATTTTTGGTCTCTCACTTCTTGGGGTTGGAGGATTGGGATTTGCTGGTTTTATCGTGGTTATGCTTATTATCTCTATATTTAAAGAGTGAGCTTTGACTCAATATATCTTACACCACTCATAAAAATTTTCATGCCGGGTGTGATTTGGTTATCTATAGCTGTTGTTGAACTTCGTTTTAAATCTTCAACTTTTTTTGTCCAATCTGGGTGGTTTGTGTAGTGGTTGTATGCCTCTGGGTGGGGCATTAAACCAAAAATATGACCAGTTGAGTCGCAAATTCCAGCAATATCATAAATTGAGCCATTTGGATTTAAATTTGAATATCGCAAAACAACCTGATTATTGGTAATCAATTTTTCAACAACAGAAGGTTCAGCCACAAATTTGCCCTGTGCATGTCGTATTGGAAGCTCAAATTGGTTATAGTCTAAATCTTTTGTAAAAACACAAGGGCTATTTTGATTAACTGCTAAATTGACCCACTGATCTCTAAAATTTCCACCATCATTCCAAGTTAACGCAACTGAGCGGGTTTTATAATCTCTATCAATTCCGGGCAAAAGTCCTAAATTTACAAGAGTTTGAAAACCGTTGCAGATACCAATAACAAGCCCGCCTTGATCAACAAACTCTAAAATTTTATCGCCAATGTGATTTTTTAGCTTTAATGCCTGAATCACACCAGCTCCATGATCATCTCCCCAGCTAAAGCCTCCACCAAATGCAAGAATATGAAAGTGGTTAAGTTCAACCTTGCCGCTGATAAGTGTGTTGATATGAACTCTGTGAGCGTCTGCCCCTGCAAATTCAAAAGCATAAGCAGTCTCAATGTCGCAATTTAGACCAAATCCAGTTAATACTAATGCTTTAACTACTCTACTATTTTTTAAACACTCTTTAAATGATTCTCTCATAACTAATTTTAATCCATATTAATTTTAATAAAGGCTTTTTAATTGACGCTCATATTGATCATGGTTTCCAATA
>JADFZO010000065.1 GCA_015232465.1 Desulfamplus sp. | reverse complement strand
GAACATCAAACAAAGATGAAATGACCAAAAAAGTCACCAATTGGTATGAAACTCGAAATAAAAATATGTCAAAAGTTGATTGGCAATTTACTACCAAAAATGCAAGGGTAAAATTAAAGAGATTATATCCAACAGTTAAATCTTGAGAGAACACTACTGCTTCTTCTGAGCAAGCCTCTCGCTTATCTTTGATGCCTGCTCCATCTGAACCTCAGCAAGAATTTTTGATGCAGGCTTTGGGGGCATACGGGCAACTATTTCAGCAGCAAGCTCTACATCCATCTTATCAAAGATAGCGGCTGCATTTTTTGTGGGCATCTTTGCATAAACAACTGAGAGGCTCTGTATCTTTGCCTCATATTCAGCATCTCTTTGAAGCTCTTTTTCAGATTTCACCTTCTGGATAGCAGCTAAATCCTCTTGTATCTGTTTTTTTAAATCATCAAGTTTTGCAAGATTTTCATCAAGCTCTTCTTTAAACCTCTCAAGCTCTTTTCTCTCCTGTTTTAGCTTTGCATCTTCGTCATCAAGCTGCTTTTTTCTATCTTCAAGACCAAGCAGAACAAACTTTGCAGGATCAGGGCACTCTGGACACTCTGGGCATGGCGAGGCTTCCCCCTCTTTGGCATCTTTGCCTTTATCGTCTTTTTTAGCCTTATCGTCCTCTTTAGGTTTCTCTTCTGCTGCAAATACTAAACTATCAAATCCAATCAGCGTTGGAGTAAATCTAAATATAGAGAAATTCAATAACACTAATAACACCATTAAAACAGACCAAAATGTAAATATTTTACGAACCATTTTCAGAAACCTCCCTTGCCTTTTTAAGAGATGTCATATCATCTGCCCTGTTTTGCTCTTCAGCAATAAACTCCTCTACATATTGAACTTTCTTCTTCTCTTTCAGACGCTCAAGCACCTTTTTATCCACGCTTTTTTTAGTCAATGACTGCTGTTTAACAGCTAAAATCTTTTGAAGCTGCTCATGCTCTTTGCGTTTAAGGGCAATATCGTTTTCAAGTGAATCTAAATAATCGTTATATTGGCGAAAAAGTTGGGCTGGAATACCTTTTTGTGTCTCATCTTCTATGTTTTTTGCCATAAGCTCAAACGATCTTTGGATAAGCTCAATGGCATCTTCTGCTGCCTTTACATCCATAAATGCTTGGACATATTCCTGTTTTGCAAGATTTTCAAGATGCTCTCTATATTTTAAAACTGGCTGGAGTTTAAAATCAAATTTTTTCATTTTAGTTATCGCTTATCTTTTTCATCTTTCATCTTTTACCGTTTGGCTTTTACCGTTTGGCTTTTGGCTGTGGGGGGGTAGCACCAGTTTTAAGAATCTTTTCAAGCTCTGCAAGTCCACTGTTAATGTCAATTTTCCTGTTCATATCTTGACGTAAAAAATTATCAATTGCAGGCATTAGCCTTTTTGCCTGATCAATTTTAGGATTTGAGCCATCAACGTACGCCCCAATGTTTATCATATCCTCTGCACCTCTGTAAGTTGCCATAATATCAATAGCCTGCTGCCTTAATTTAATATGCTCAGGCTTTGCAACATCACGAAAAACACGAGATACGCTTGCAAGAACATCAATTGCAGGATAGTGCCCCTTGTTTGCAATTGCCCTTGAAAGAACAATATGACCATCAACAATAGAACGGACAGTATCACCAACTGGATCGTTTAGATCATCACCCTCAACAAGAACTGTGTAGATTCCAGTAATTGAGCCACTATTTTCAACATAGCCAACCCGCTCAAGCAAAATTGGAATTTGGACAAAAAACGATGGTGTGTAACCCCTTGATGTTGGGGGCTCTCCAGCAGCAAGACCAACATCACGAGATGACATTGCAAAACGGGTGATTGAGTCAATAATTAAAAGAACATGCTTGCCTTGATCTCTAAAGTATTCGGCAATTGTTGTTGATAGATAAGCCCCTCTCATTCTCACTAATGGCGGGGTGTCAGAGGTTGCGGCAACAACAACCGATTTTTTCATGCCCTCAGGTCCCAAAGTGTGACTTACAAAATCTTTAACCTCTCTGCCACGCTCTCCAATAAGACCAATTACAGTAACATCAGCACTTGTGTGTTTGGTCATCATGCCCATAAGAACGCTTTTACCAACGCCAGAGCCAGCCATAATCGCTACACGCTGCCCCCTGCCAAGTGTTATCATAACGTTAATTGCAGATATTCCAACATCAAGAGGCTCATCAATAGATTTACGCTCCATTGGATTCATAGGTTTTCCGTAGAGCGAATATTTTGCAGTTGGATCAAATGAGCCTTTGCCATCAATTGGGTTGCCCATGCCATCAACAACCCTTCCAAGCAGCCCATCTCCAACATCAGCAAGAGGCAGATCAGCAAGCGGAATGATTCTGCTGCCCGGTCCAATGCCTCGAATATCGCCATAAGGCATCAAAAGAACTTTTTCATCTCTAAAGCCTATAACCTCAG
Organism: Desulfamplus sp.; assembly: GCA_015232465.1. Lineage (GTDB taxonomy): Bacteria > Desulfobacterota > Desulfobacteria > Desulfobacterales > Desulfobacteraceae > Desulfamplus. Next base: position 14,182 of record JADFZO010000065.1, on the reverse strand, counting down.
CCTTTATTTCACTGCCGTGATCGTTCTTTATAGCACAAAGGCTTCCAATTCCAAGACCAAGACCATCGCCTTCAGCAATCAGCCCCACAACTTTGGTGATCTTACCCTCTGGTCTTACAGTTACACATCTATCAACTGTATCTAAATATTTATCCCAATTTATATCCATAACTTTATTACTCTTAACCTATGATACCCTTGCACCCATAACACTGGTAAAAACCTGCTCAAGCCTTGTTTGAATATCTGTCTCAACCTTGCCTTGTGAGGACTCAATCTTGCAGCCACCCCTTTGAACAGATGGATTTGAGATAACGCTAATGCTTTTAAGGCTTTTTATATTTGCAAAAAAATCATCTTTAATCATCTCAACATACTCATAATCATCTGGGCTAATATTAAGTATGATATCTTCTGGTTCTGGCATTGTTGAGAGGGCATTTAATATTGACCCTTTTACGATTGAATCATCTAACTCAACCTTTGCAAATACAATCTTTTCAGCAATCTTGCAGATAAGTGATAAAATTTTCGGCTCATGAGTTTTTATGCTGTTCTGCCAAGAGTTTTCAGCCTTTTGTAAAATATCTTCAAGTGATGAGATAATCTCAAGAGCCTTTGCATCAGCTATAACTTTGCCGTCCTCTTCGCCCTTTTGAAATCCTGCATCATACCCCTCACCTTCCCCTTTTTGAAACCCAGCATCATAACCCTCTTTCGAGCCTTTTTCATGCCCAGATTGAATCCCCTCCTCCATACCACGAGCTAAACCATCTTCATACCCCTTTGATTGCCCCTCTTCATACCCCTTTTTATAAGCCTCTTCAAATGTCCGCTTTACTGCTGACTCACCACTGCTTGATTTAACTCTATCTTCTCCATCACTGTTAGACTCTTTGGATAAATCTTTAGAATTATCTATTGCACTCTCATCAGAGCGGGCAAGCTCATCAGAGGTGTCAGAAGTATCGGATAGATCGTGCCCATATTTTGACTCCAATTTTCCTGATTTACCAGAAGACATCTTTTTATCAAAATAGGTAATACCAGTCTTAAAAGGTTTAAACTCATCATCACCATCATTAGATGTTTTGTTATCAGGCTTATCTTCGCCATAAATGCGCACAAATTTATCTGACCCCTCTTTTTTGTCAGGCTCATAAAGCACTTTAAACTCTTCAGAGTAGCGGCTCACGCTTCTGTTTTGTTTGTATATATCGCTTCCGCACTGATCCAGCCCATCAATATTCCAGGGGTGAAACTTATCGTCATCAAAATGGGAATCATCAAAAGAGTTTGGATTTGATTCAGAATTAGACAAGGACATCATCTTTACCCTTACCACCAAGTGTTATAGTTCCATCAGCCTCAAGCTCTTTTGCAGCACGAACAATAGCCTGCTGAGCCTCTTCAACTTCAGCCAAACGAACAGGACCCATAGCCTCAAGGTCATCTTTGAGCATATCGCCAGCACGTTGAGAGAGGTTGGAAAATATCTTATTTTTCATCTCTTCAGTAGCTGTTTTTAACGCATAGGTTAATTGCTGACCCTCTACTTTTTTCAAAATCTCCCTCATAGCCTTATCATCAATACTAACCATATCCTCAAATACAAACATTCTCTTTCTAATATCATCAGCCATCTCTTGATCACCATCTTCAACATGGCTCATAATAATATCTTCAGTTGCCTTATCAACGCCATTTATGATGCTCACAAGCACCTCAAGACCGCCAACTTTACCACCGCCTCCAACAGCACCACTAAGTTGTCTTTTTAACGCCTCATCAACATCACGAACAATATCTTCAGATACCTGTCCAAGTTTTGCAATTCTAATGGCAATATCGCCCTTTTTCTCATCTGGCACCTCCATAATAATTGCAGATGCAATCTCAGGGGGCATGTGGGCAAGGATCATTGCAATTGTCTGAGGATGCTCTCCTACAATAGAGCCACTTAAAATATTTAGGTTGACATCTTTGCTCCAGATAAATGGCTTTGCCCTCCTCTTTTTAGCAAGCTCATCAAGAATAGCGCGTGCCCTATCATCAGGAAGGCTTTTAGAAACAATCTGCTTAAGAAAAGATTCTCCCTCAATAAGCATCTTTAAATCGCCCTCAAATTTCACCACAAAATCTTTAGATACAGCATCAAGCATCTGAGGGGTAATCTCATCTATTCGAGCCATCTCAAAGGCTATGGTGCTCATCTGAGCCTCATTCATTGTGCTAAAAATCTTTGATGCGTAATCTTCGCCCATTGCGATTAAAAATACTGCTGACTTTTGTGCTCCAGTCATCTTTGAAAAATCAATTTTTTCTCTTTCTGCCACTGCTAATGTTGCCATCTAAACTGATAAACCTCCCTTTTTATATTTTACTTCTCATTACCCTCTTGAACCTCTGTTAGCCACCCCTTTATAATATTGGCAGATCGTTCAAGGTCAGATTTTGCAAGATAAAAAGCCTTTTCTGAAATTTTGATACTTGATAAATATGCTTCGCGTTCAGCATAGGGTAGTCCAGCAATGAACTTATCTCGCTCTTCAGGAGACATCGCATTTAAAATCTCCTTTTGCTCTTGAGGATCAAGCTCAATGAACGATGGCTCTGGCTCTTCCTCTTGTTGAGCCTGCTCAAGAAGCTCTTTGGCGTCTGGCTGTGGAAGTGCTGCCTGCTCAACACTTGTCTGAATATCTTTTGCTGTCTTTATAATTGGTCTTATGACAAAAAGGAACAGTAAAATTATAAGAAGAACATTTGCAATGGTTCTGCCATACTCTTTTTGGACAAATTTCCAACCTTTAAGCTCTGGGTCATCTTGCCCCATCTCATCAATAGATGCAAATGGAAAGCTCTCCACAGATACCTGATCCTCTCGCTCTTCGTTATACCCAACAGCTTTGCCAACAACATCGTGAAACTGCTTCATCTCCTCTTCTGTTCTTGGGACATAATTTCTGACACGATTACCATTTTCATCAGTCTTATACTCATATTTTCCATCAATAACAGCAGCAATAGAGACCCTCTTTATAACTGCCATAGGCTTGACAGTCTCGCTTACCCTTCTGCTAATCTCGTAGTTGACAGTATCATCACTCTTTTTAACCTCTTCAACATTGTTCTCAGCCTTTGGCTCTTCGTTTGTAATTGGATTTACACTTGAAGGTGTCCCTTTATCTTCACTTGCCTTACGTGCAGCCTCAGTCATCAATTTTTTGCTTCTAACAAATGTGGTGTTTCTCTCAAATGGGTCGTATAGCTCCTCATTGATGCTGCTTGTTGTAAAATCCATCTCAGATACAACACGAACAATAGCCTTATCTTTGCCAACGATTCGCTCAAGCATGGTCTCAATACGGTTAGAGAGATCAGTCTCATAACGCTCTTTATATTTATATTGGCTCTCTGCAAGGTCTTGAACTTTTTGTTGTGCCTTTTTCTCCTCCATTGTCTTTGCCTCAAATAAGATTCTTCCTGTTGTATCAACAATGGTTACAAGCTCAGGGGTTAAATCCTCAATTGCACTTGATACAAGGTGAGCAATTGCAGATACCTTATCATCATCTAAGTCAGACTTTAGCTCCAATAAAATAGATGCAGAGGGCTTTTTGGTCTCCTCAACAAACACAGAATCTTTGGGCAAAACAATCATAACCTTAGCATCTTTAACCTCTTCAAATGCACGAATTGTCCTTGCAAGCTCACCTTGAATTGCTCGAAGTTTGTTTATTTTTTGGACAAATTCAGTTGTTCCAAAATCGGTCGTATCAAATATCTCATACCCCACACCTGATGCCTTAGGAATTCCTTGTCTTGCCAAATCTAAACGAACATCATACACATTTGCCTCAGGCACTAAGATTATGCTACCCCCATTTTGGAGCTTATAAGGCACTTTATTCTCTTTAAGTTTTGAAACAATAGTGGAGGCATCCTCTTCTGACAGCTCTGCATATGCAGCCTTAAACTCAACCTTGTTTGCCCAAACAAACATGGTGATAAAAGCTGCGATCGTAACCAAAATAAGTGTCCCTAAAGCGATCTTTTTGTATAGAGACATCTCTTTGTATGTTTTAACAATCTGTTCAAAAAAAGGATTCATGGCACATCTCCCCTATCTTTTAAGAGTTTTTTAAAAATCAAAAACTCTTTTTTTAAAGCCTTAAGAATTACAACTGCATATTTATAATCTCTTTATACGCTTCCATTGCCTTTGATTTTACCTGCATAAGAAGCCTTAAAGATGTATCAGCTCTTCCAATTGCAAGCATACCCTCATGGATTCCAACCTCGTCCTTCATAACACCTTGAGTTGCATCATCTGCTAAATGCTGTTTTGAGTTGACATCTTTAACAGCAGAGTCGAGTCTTTCAGCAAATGAGGGGTCTCGTCTTTGGAGCCTAAGTTGTAGAGGCTCTCTATTTAACGATATTTTATTTATGCTTTTATCTATATTTGATATTGGATTCATCTTAAATCACCCTCTATTTTATATTTTATCTGTTACTACTGTTTTCCAATCTCAAGAGCCTTTAATATCATGCTCTTTGTGTTTGACATTGCTGTTACGCTCGCCTCATAAGCCCTTTTTGCCACAATCATATCTGCAACCTCAGTCAGATGATCAACATTTGGCATCTTGACATATCCAGTATTTGGATCAGCGTCAGGGTGAGCAGGATTATAGACCAATCTAAAATCCTCTTGAGATTTTACAATCTCAGCAACATTAAGACCAGTTCCACTGCCTGGCTCAAGAGGCTTAAAAATCTCTATTGGCTCAATGTCAATTCTTGAAATTCCATGCTCTTGAAAAAATTTATCAGCTTTGATCTTTTTATCAAGCACACTCTCAAACTCATCAATATCTTTTCCTTTAAAGATAACCATCTGACGGCGATAGGGACCTCCCTCTTCTGTTCTGGTGGTCTCAACATTTGCAAGGTTTTGGGCTATCAGGTTCATTTTAGTTCTGTGCCCTGCAAGACCAGTTGCACTAACTCTCATTGAATTTAAAAGATTTGTAGCCATAATTATCTTCCCCCCTCTTGAATTGAGTGTTTAAGAAGTGTCATCTTTCTTAAAAGCATCTCAGTTGTGCCTCGATATTTTATGTTATTCTCAACAATGTTGTTCATCTCAGTATCAATATCAACTGAATCTAAATGGTTAATATCAACTGATTCACTAATATACTCTTTTATTGAAAATGGCTCTGGTGGATTTGTTCCTGTAAAGTGTTTAGGATTGGTCATGCTCATAATTGGAGGCTGCTCTTTTCTATCTTCCATCGCCTTGTCTAAGGTGCTCTTAAAATCAAGATCAAGAGGCTTGTAACCTATTGTGTTCATATTAGAGATATTGCCAGAGATTAGGTTGTGCCGCCTTGCAGAGATGTCAAGAGCCTTAGAGAGCATATTGTAGGTTCTGTCATATATTCTTGAGTTGCTCATTTGTAATCTCCCTTATAACCTTATCTATCAATTATAAATCTTGTTACTCAATATGATTTATAGAGTTTAAGATTTTTCTCCTAAACTACTCAAAAGGCAACTTACGTGCCATGATTTGAAAAACTTAGGAAATTTAAGAAGATTTTTTTAAAAAGGGTGTAAAGGGGTAGGAAGGGGCAAGATTGGTTAAATTATCTTTTTTCTTTATATTCATTTAGCTTATTTCTAAGGGTTCTAACGCTTATACCAAGCAGCTTTGCAGCGTGCGTTCGATTCCCTTCAGTGTGATCAAGGGTACTGAAAATAACCCTCTCTTCAATATCTCTTAAGGTTCCAGTGCCTATAATCTCTGGGGCAAGCGTATCTGTAGTTTTTGCACTCTCTATTAACGGTTCGGTGGTATCTAAATCTAATTTTTCATCTAAATTTTCATCTTTATCGTTATATTTTTTGTTGTTATCTTCAATAATATTATTATCAAGATTATAATCATATAGCTCTTCAAGCAGTAAATCTTGAGGCTCAATAATCTCCCCTTGAGCAAGCAGAACCGCTCTGTGAATCATATTTTCAAGCTCTCTTACATTTCCTGAAAATTTCTGTCTGCTTAATATCTTATAAACCTCTGGTGTCATTCCTTTGACATCTCTTGCGTCAAGAATACTATATTTTTTTATAAAGTGATCGCAAAGCAGCTTTAAATCTCCTTGACGATCTCTAAGTGGTGGAATTGTTAGGGGAATGGTGTTTAAACGGTGGTATAAATCCTCTCGAAACTCGCCATTTTGGATAGCCTCTTTAACCTCTCTGTTTGTTGATGCAATAATCCTAACATCAACTGGAACTGGCTCACGCCCCCCAAGCCTATCAACCATCTTCTCCTGAACAACCCGAAGCAGCTTTGCCTGAAGGTGATACTGCATCTCAGTAATCTCATCAAGAAAGAGAGTTCCATGATTTGCAAGCTCAAACTTTCCCTCTTTTCTTGAGATTGCACCCGTGAACGCCCCTTTTTCATGCCCAAAAAGCTCGCTCTCAAGTAGATTTTCAGGCAGAGCAGCACAATTTAAAGCAACAAACGCCATAGATGCTCTTTTACTATTCTGGTGGATAAATCGTGCAATAAGCTCTTTTCCTGTGCCGCTCTCACCTTGAATAAGAACAGAGGCTGTGCTATCTGCAACACGCTTTGCCATGTTTAGAACTCGCTGCATACCTCTATCAGAGGTTATAATCTCAACTAAAGTTGATGCTACCCCCCTGTTCATGCTGCTTGTGCTGTTTGCACCCTTTGAGTCTCTATCTAAATTTGAGCTTGAACGGCTCTTTTTGGCTGATAACCTCTTTAGATAAAGCTGAATCTGCTCAAAAGAGATAGGCTTTACAAGAAAATCAAGAGCACCATGCCTCATTAAATTTACAGCATCTTCAACAAGCGGACGCTCTGAGATGACAATCACCTCTGTTAGAGGTTTGACATCTTTAACTTTTTTAAGAAAACTCAAAGCATTAAAGTTTGGGGCATCAATATCTGCAATTATAAGAGAGTTATCATCAATAAAGGATAGATCAACACCTAAGGCATCTTGAACAGAATCTACCTTATATCCAATATCTTCAAAGTAGCGAGTTAGCTCCATTCGCTCCCTAAAGTTGTGCTCTATAATCAAAATCCTATCAGACATATAAAATAGACCTCTTTCTTGTTTTTAAGAGCTTGAGACCTTTTCAGCTAATGCCAATGTGGTTAGACGCTCTTTTGCAAGGCGTGCCCATATTGAGTCTTCAGTCTGTGCAACCTTCTCAAAAGCCTCCTTTGCCTTTTCTAAAGAGTTTGCCTTTTGATAGGCATCTCCAACCATAAATAGAATATCAATAGAGTTATAGCCAGCATCATCAGAAATCTTTAGTGCCATAGTAAAGGCATCAACACCCTTTACAAATAGCTTTTGCTCTAAATAGGATTTGCCAAGCGCTTTATATGCACCAGCAATAAGATCATAGTTTTTGCCAGTTGCTGAAGCATATTCAGTTACAGCCTCCTCATACAGAGCAGAGACCTTTTTCCACTGGTTCAATTTTTGATAAACCTCAGCTTCACGGCTTAATATATTTCCCTTTTGAACTCTATCTTTACTTGCATCATAACCGTCTCTAAAGCTCTTTGCAGCTTTGGTAAGCTCACCATTATCAAAAAGGATATTTCCTATCCTAAGATAAGCCTCAACCTTTTGAGGAGTATCTTCTACGCGATCTATGTACGCCTTAAAGACATTTAAAGCATCTTTTCTTTTGTTAGACTCGTCCATAGCAACACCAAGTCCAAAGAGTAGCTCAACAGGTCTTTCATTCTGTTTAAATAGTTTATATGACTCCATCAACTGGTTAAACGCCTGTTCATAAAGATGGGCATCAAGATAAGATAGCCCTGTGGTTAGAAATATCTCTTGGCTCTCTAATCTATCAAGAAGAACCTTTGCACCCTCATAGGTCTTTAAAACTTCAGGATACTCACCAGATTTAAGCCTCTCTTTAAATAGCGACTCATAGGCTGTCTGCATAAGTTTTATGGCATCATACCTTAAACCTGTTGGGTGAGTGGCAAGAAGATTTTCAATCTCTTGAATACACTTTTCATACTCGCCATTTGTGTTGTAAAGCTCTGCAAGACGCATCATTGCAACTTTAGAGAGTCTGTGATCTGGAAAATCCTCCTTAACCATACTGTAAATAGTCTCTATCTCTGTCCTATCTTTTATGCAGAGTGCAAGACCCATAGCACTGCCAAGAAACCCCTCAGTACCTGGATATTTATCCATAACAAACCGATAGACACCCTTTGCTCGATCCAGATTTTTTTCATGGAAATAGGTATCACCAACCTTAGTCATCACCATATCTTTATCGCTAATATCAGGAAACATATTATAGACCTTAGTTAGATTATCCCTTGCTGGCTCACTGTTTTGAAGGGCATATTCAGCTTCCCCAAGATTTAAGAGAACCTCAGGAGATTCATATATGACTTCAGGGTTGCTCTTAACAATTGAGCTTAAAATATCCCTGCACTCAATATAGTGTAGCTTTTTAAAAAGAGCCTTGCCAAGTCCAACACCAGCATCAACAGCATAGACGCTATCTGAATAGTTGTTAAATACCTCTTTGTAGTAGTCAATTGCCTTATCGTTATAATCTCTCTCTTTATCGCCCTTTACATCATAAATCTTTGCAAGATAGTATATCACCTCTGGTATGCCTTTGTATGATGCTCTATAATTATCCACAACAATAGTAAAATGCCCCTCTGAAGCAGCAAGGTTATCTAATTTATTATAGATAAGACCTAAAGATGCGTGGGCAAAGGGCAAAAGAGGAGATGACCCAAAATTGACAATAAGGTTATGAAAAAGGTTTTCTGCATTTAATAGCCTCTGAAAATCCTCTTTCTGCAATGGGTTTGAGGCATTAGTAACAGCAATTTGATAAGAGGCATAAGCCCTAAGATAGTGAGCCTGCTCAATGCACTCTGCTTTGCCCTTTTCAATATAACTATTTAAAAGATCAAAGCTATTTTGCCATTGAGACTGTTTAAGAAGCATATCAGCCTTTTTTAAATCATCATCACTGCATGAGGCTAAATTTGCTACCCCAACAATATCAGTTACATCTCCAGCTATCTCAGAGAGCCGATTGTTTCTTGTTCCATAAACTTTCCCCTCTCTCCCCTTGTTTATAGGCTCTTTTTTAGCCTTTGCAGATTGGGCTGTTTGTGCTGTTGAGATATTTTTTAAGTCTGCATTATCTTTATTGGCTAAATTGTTGGAGGGTGTGGCTGAAGATTGAGATGAAGCTGGTTGTTGCTGGCTCTTCTTCTGAGAGCTATTTGAGGTTAATTTAACACTATCATCAGGCTCTTTTTGTGGCTTTTTTGATGGCTGAGTAGATTTTGTAGCTGACTTTTTTGCAGATTTTATCTGGTTATTTTTTGGATTCTCATCTGATTTTATCTTTGTGTCAGGGGTAGATGCGTTGATTTTAACTGTAAGATTAAGACCACTCTTATCCCAGCTATGCTCAACAGACTTAAACGGAACTTTACCAGTAACTACAATTGCAAGCACATTGCCGGGTAACTCATCAATCTCTATTTTTCTGATAATATTATTTGATTTATACAGGTGAGTCATCTGGTTTGATGGACGGATATTTTTAAGAGCAATAAGAATCTCTTTATCATCAACCATAATAACTTTACCTGTAATCTTCTCTGTAACTTGAAGCTGTATCTCTGATTGTCTATCTCCTGAAAAGATACCCTTTAGCTCTGCACCAGTTGCAACTCTATTGGTTGCCAATAGAGTTATGCAGAGTAAAATACAAAATACCACCACAACTTTTAAGGAGCGAGCCATCATCTCTGCCATTTTGACACCTTCTTACAACTTAAATTAAATTCATCACACTTAAAAAAGCTCTTTAAATTGGCTACTTATACAAAATCCTTATGAAAAGCTAAAGTTTGAATATTCTATTTTATTTCATTGGTGCAATATACATGCCTCATAAACACGAGATTTGATAAATAGAAGAGAATATAATTAGGATTCATAAAATAAAAAGAGGCATAAAAAGAGGAGAGTTAAAAGGTTACAGGTTAAAAGGCAAAAATAGAATTTTAGCGTTATAGCAAACTCCTTAGCAAAAAACGATTACAAAAATGGAGTCTCTTGATCCTGCTCAATGTTCATCTTTTTTATCTTTTCAACAAGCGTGGTTCTGTTCATCTTTAATAGGTCTGCTGCCCTTGCCTTTACCCAGTGCGTCTGCTCAAGTGCATAAAGAATAAGGCTTTTTTGATACTCATCTACAGCCTCATTAAAGCCAATACCCTTTTGAAAAACAGAGGTAATTGATGTTGTATCAACTGACGAAGGCTGATGTGAAATATAATCTGGCAGATCATCTAACATAACAACATCACTCTCCACCATTATAGATAGCCTCTCAACAAGGTTCTCAAGCTCTCTGATGTTGCCGGGCCAACTGTAGCTTTTTAAAAGAGCCATTGCCTCGTCAGAAAAGCCCTTTTTGACGTAACTGCTTATCCTCTGCATGATTTTATCTTGAAAATGGTCAATCAAAATTGGGAGATCATCAATACGCGATCTAAGTGGCGGAACTTTTAGCGGAATGACATTTAATCTATAAAATAGGTCTTCACGAAATGTCCCTTGCTGAATCGAGGCTGCAAGGTCTTTGTTTGTTGCAGATAAAATTCTGACATCAATATCTGTTGTTGCTACCCCCCCTACCCTCTCGATTTTACGCTCCTGCAAAGCTCGTAAGAGTTTAACCTGAAGATCAGGACTCATATCGCCTATCTCATCAAGAAAGATTGTCCCTTTATCTGCCAGCTCAAATCGCCCGAGCCTTGATCTGTGTGCACCTGTAAATGCCCCCTTTTCGTGTCCAAAGAGTTCACTCTCAAGCAGCTCACCCGGAATTGCCCCGCAATTTATGGTAACCATTGGCTCACTCTTTCGTGGGCTGTTGTTGTGTATTGCTCTTGCCACAAGCTCTTTTCCAGTTCCGCTCTCCCCAGTTATTAAAACAGAGGCATCAGAGGCTGAAACCTTTCTAATAGTATCAACTACCTGCTTTACAGCATCGCTTACACCAGCAATCTCTTTGCAACAAAATGTCTTAGATGATTTTAAGTCCATAAGATCACTTTAATATCTTCTTTAATTTCTCGGAGATAGCCTCTGCAGTGAATGGTTTAACAACATAGTTTGAGACTCCAGCCTGAACAGCCTCAATAACATTTTGCTTTTGAGCCTCTGCTGTTACCATAAGAAATGGAGTTTTTGCATATTTTTTATTTCCTCTGACCCACTTTAAAAGCTCAAGACCTGTCATTTTTGGCATGTTCCAGTCAGAGATCACAAGCTCAATATCGTTTTTTTCAAGAACCTCCATTGCTGTTGTACCATCGTCAGCCTCCAAAAGGTTTTTAAAGCCAATCTGTTTTAAAATGTTCTTTAAAATTCTTCGCATTGAAAAAGTCATCAACAATTAAAACTCTGATAGATGTATTCATGTGTATCTAAAACCTCCTTAAATCTATTTTAAAAAAGATATATCTATCTCTCAAAGCAGACCTCTATGGTAAAATCGCCGTTATCAGTAGAAAAAGGAATAGCTATTCTTGGACCGTTTGTGTAGTGGGCAATTGAGTGTGATCTACCCATGATAACTGAAGGGATTGCAGCCTTAAAAATTTTGCCTATCTCTTCAAGCTCCCTTCGTGCCTGACCAGATATCATGTTTGTAAGCTCACCCACAGCATCTGCAATATCTGCATCTAAATGCTCCATCTTCTCCCCAAGCATATTTGAGACAATAGCAAGAATACATTTTTCTTGAAATGTAACCGATATTGTTCCATTAGCAACCCCTGTCAATCCAATGACCCCTGTAACATCACCCTTTGCCATGTTATCTTTTTTTAGATATGGCTTACCGGGTGTTACTCTCATAAAAGCCATTGTCTCCAAAACATTCAAAGTAGCATTAATAAAAGGGTTGATCAACTTAACGTCCATTGTCCATGTCCCCAATCTTTTTTGATTTTACTAAACTAATCATCTTCACTGTTATACTGAACAATATTTTTTAAATGGGTGTATGTATCTAAATCCATTGCATCAAACACAATCCCCATTCCGTCAGCCTCAACTCTTGCAACCCGTGCTTGGATAATAAGCTCAATAGGCTCAAGCCCGCCAGATAGTATGATCTTTACCTTACACGCAACTTGTGAAGCAACTTTTTCTTGTGTCTTTACAAAAAGCCCTTTGATGCTCAAGTTTGTTGAGCTGCCTGTAACATCAACTTCATGTTTATAGTCATCTTCACTGCCATCTGCACTATTGCTATACATTACAATAATACGGGTAGAGAACGGAACTCTTGTGTAGTGTCGCCGCCCTTTATCTTCTTCAATTAAACTCATGGTCAAAAGCCTCTTTATTAATAATTGTTTTTAAAGCTGATTACACGTTTTAAGAGTCGTGGGGCCAGACATCATCAACAATAGTTAAAAATACATCAACAATCGCAGGATCAAACTGAGTACCAGAACACCCCTTTATAATTGAGATCACTTTATCTTTTTCCATCTTTTTACGATATGCCCTATCAGAGGCCATTGCATCAAAAGAGTCAGCAACAGAGAGTATTCTTGCAAGTTTAGAGATTTCATACCCCTTTAAGCTGTCAGGATAGCCTCTTCCATCAAAATATTCATGGTGATGCCTTATAATATCTTGCTCTCTTTCCCACAAACCAAGTTTTCCAACAATATCAGCCCCAATTGTTGGGTGCTCTTTTATCTTTTCAAACTCTTCATAGGTCAATTTTCCCGGCTTTAGAAGAATGTCATCTCTAATACCAATCTTTCCTATATCGTGTAGCTGCCCTGCAAAACTTAAAACATCAAGCTCCTCTTCAGAGCACCCCATCTTTTTTCCTAAAACGTAAGATACCTCAGCAACACGGGTTGAGTGCCTTCGAGTGTAAGAGTCTCGTGCCTCAAGGGCTGCAACAAAAGCGTAAAGAGTTGCAAAAAGGTTATCATAAATATTTTCATAAAGTGCGATATTTTCAATAGCAGAGGCAGCTTTTTGAGTAAGAAAGCTCATGTAGTATATATCTTTTTCTGTAAAACTCTTTACATTATCCTTATCATCGTTAACCATAATAGATGCGGTTACAATACCAAATGGTTTTTCCCTTATTTTAATAGGCACAACAAGAAAAGATGCAATATCCTCTTTTAAACCAGCAGCACCACAATTTTTTGCAATCAGACACGGTTTGTCATCAGAGATAACATCCATAAAAAACTTACTAAGCTCATAGGATACCCCATTATATACACTATCATCTAAATCAGTGCTTGATATAGGGACAAAAGATTCAGTATTTTCAGTATGGATATAAAAGCAGACCTTATCAGCCTTAACAACATCCATACCAAGGCTGACAACTCTGTTAAAGATGCCGTAAGTTGAGTCAGAATCAGAAAAATCCTCCATAATACGATTTAAAACATTAAGCTCTTCAAGGCGAGATAAAAGCTCATCATTTAGGGCTTTTAGACGCTCTTTTCGCTCAACCTCTTCACGAAGGATAAGATTTTCAACAAATAGCCCCCGCTCTCTCATTATGCGTCTAAAACTTAGCTCCATCTGCTCTAAATTGACAGGCTTGACAAGATAATCAACAACACCGTTTTTTAATGTTCTGATTGTGTTCTCTAATGATGGGTAGCCAGTCATCACAATAACTGGCAGTGTATTATCAATTTTTCTTAGATTTTCAGCAAGTTCAAGACCGTCCATCTCTGGCATATTAATATCTGTAAAGCAGCAGCCAATCTTAACAGACTCCACTATTTTAATTGCCTCGATACCATTGCTGGCTGTATAGACCTCATACCCCTTTCGTTCAAAATACTCTTGAGTAATCTCAAGAATACTCTCTTCGTCATCAACTACTAAGATAGTATTTATGCTGTTATCTATCATGCCCTGTTTTCCAAAAACTATTTAAATATATTAGAAATATCTTAGGAACTGTAATAATAATTTAAAAATATATATTATACCAAACCTTTTCTATACCAAACATCTGCTTTTTTCAATGGAAAATAAAT
>JADFZO010000064.1 GCA_015232465.1 Desulfamplus sp. | reverse complement strand
CATTCCGCGCATCAAATGCCTGTTCATGTCAGGATATACTGCTGATATACTTGCCCGAGATGGCATACTTGATGAAGGTATGCACTTTATCCAGAAACCCTTCTCCAAAAAGGAATTGGCTGTAAAGGTGAGGAATGCACTGATTAGTTAATGAATCTTTCTCGTAAGAAAAGGAGAAGAAAACACGTCAGTTGTATCAATCAAAGTTCACTCATGCCCTTGCTTAAACATTCGAGGTTGCATTTATCTATATTTCTGTTATTGTCTCTTCAAAGAGGATTACATCGGATAATTTATAAAAAAACTACACTAAAAAAAGAATAGGAGAATTTACTAACATGGAGTCTGCGGGACAAAAAACACATCACTCTTTACGTTTTAAACTGATGGCTGGCGGTATTTTGACTGTATTGTTACCTCTTATTATTACAAGTTTTATCTCCATAAGTAAAAGTAGCAAAGCTCTTACAACTCTATCTGAACAGCAGGCACATGATGTGGCAAAAGATATAGCCACAATGACCAGAAACATTATTCAATCTGAATTCATTAAGGCGAAAATACTTGCAGAAAAAAAATTAGTAGTTGAAGCTACTACCGAACAAAATAGGGGGCAGACCCCTAATCTGTCTGATATAAACTCAAATTTAGAAAAAACAGTTGAAAGTATGGGAGAAAATTATGAAGGCATCTTTGTAACTGACTCCAAAGGCAACATCTTTACAGGAAAGATAAGAGCAGCAAATGGAAAAAGTTATGTAGGAATCAATGTTGCAGAACGAGAATATTTCAAAAAAGCAATCTCTTCAGGAGAGGTCTCAATCGGTCCTGCAATCAGATCAAAAGCCACTAATGATGTAGTCTCTGTTGTATGTGCTCCTATCAAATCTCCAGAAAACACAATTGAAGGGACATTTTGTGTTACTATTCGTATCTCCTTTTTTACCAATCTTATCTCTAACAGAAAAATAGGCACCACAGGATATGGCTACATGCTTGATAAAGATGGTCTTGTAATTGCTCACCCAGTTGAAAAGCATATTTTAAACCTCAACGCACGCTCTTTAAAAGGCATGGAACTGTTTCTTGAAAAGATGTTCTCTGGAAACAGTGGGGTTGAAAAATATATATATCAGGGAGTTGATAAGATAGCTGGTTATGCCCCTGTAGGAATAAACGATTGGTATATTGCAACAACCCAAAATATTGATGAGTTTATCTCTCCAGTTGTTGCTATCAGAAACATATCAATTACAATTACTCTGTTTGCTGTTCTTATAACAAGCATACTCTTCCTTTTTATAGCAAAAAGAATTCTTATACCTATAAATAGTGCTGTTAAAGGGCTTAAAGAGATTGCTACAGGAGAAGGCGATCTTACAATGCGTCTTGCTGTAAAAAGCAAAGATGAGGTAGGGGAACTTGCTACATGGTTCAACACATTTATAGAGAAGCTCCATGAGATTATAAAACAGATTGCTGCTAACTCGGTCAGAGTCAATGACTCTTCCAGAGAACTCTCTGCTATTGCTATTGAGCTATCTGCTGGTGCTGAAAATACAGCAACAAGAGCCAATAATGTGGCTGTATCAGCAGAAGAGATGAGCACAAATATCAACAATGTAGCAGCAGCAATGGAGGAGTCTTCTACCAATACAAGTATGGTAGCATCAGCATCAGAAGAGATGAGTTCAACAATAAATGAAATTGCTAAAAATGCTGAAAGGGCAAGAAGTATCTCACACGATGCTGTGGATAAATCAAAAAGTGCATTTAACAGAATGTCAGAGCTTGGACAAGCTGCTCAGGCAATTAGTAAAGTTACAGAAACAATAAGAGATATATCTGAACAGACCAAACTTCTCTCGTTGAATGCAACTATTGAGGCTGCAAGGGCTGGTGAGGCTGGTAAGGGATTTGCAGTAGTTGCAAACGAGATCAAAGAGCTATCTAACCAAACAGCCCAAGCAACCCTCAATATTAAGAATCAGATAGATGCTGTCCAAAATATGACTAAACTGAGCGTCAAAGAGATTGAGCAGATATCGAGTGTTATCAATAGCGTTAATGATATTGTCTCTACAATTGCTGCTGCTGTGGAAGAGCAATCTTCTGCTACAAGCGAAATAAGCAGCAATATCAATCAAGTATCTCAAGGGATACAAAATGTAAATGAAAATATAAATCAAAGTTCTTCTGTTGCACAAGAGATTACCAAAGAGATAGCCCAAATTAATGATGCTGCTTTAGAAATATCTAATGGAAGCAGTCAAGTTAAATCAAGTGCTACAAATTTGAATGGTATGGCTAAGGAGTTACACACAATCGTAGGGAAGTTTAAATTGTAATATTTTTACACTTAAGATTTTAATTTGTTTAGGAGAATATTTAATAATGACAGATGTTTATAAAAAACTTGCAGCACACCTTGAAAATACGCCATGTGGATTTCCAGCAACTGAATCTGGTGTTGAGATTAGAATATTAAAGCAGCTATTTACTGAACAGGAGGCAGAGATTGCAACCAATCTGATTATGATGGCAGAGCCTGCTGAGGTAATAGCAAAAAAAATGAATAAAGATGCCAAGTGGCTAACTCCCATTTTAAAAGAGATGAGCGATAAAGGGCTTATCTTACGGGTAACTAAAAAAGATTCAGACCTATACATGACAGCACAGTTTGTTATTGGAATATGGGAGTATCAGGTTAATCGTTTGACCAAAGAGCTTATCAAAGATGTGAATGAGTATCTACCATATCTTATGAAAGAGCACGAAAAGCACAAAACTCGTCAATTAAGGGTTATCCCTGTATCTAAAGCGATTAGTGCTGATATGAAGGTTATGGATTACGAAGAGGCTGAAAAGATAATCAGAGCACAGTCAAAAATCGTTATTGCCCCTTGTATTTGCAGAAAAGAGCATAAGATGGTTGGCAAAGGGTGCGACCATTTAGAAGATGGCTGCTTTGTCTTTGGCGGAGGAGCTTACTACTACGAACAGCGTGGAATTGGCAGAAGTGTTGACCATGAAGAGGCTATTGCTGTTATGAAAAAAGGTGTGGCTGAGGGGCTTGTATTGCAACCTGGAAACTCACTTAAAACCATGAATATTTGCATGTGCTGCGACTGCTGCTGTCAGATTTTAAGTTTTATAAAAAAGAGCGACAAACCCTCGACTGCTGTAAATTCAAACTACTTTGCATCTGTTAATGAAGATTTGTGCACAGGTTGTGCTGCCTGCCAAGAGATATGCCCAATGGAGGCTATTACTCTTGATGGAGTTGCAAGTGTCAATAAAGATAGATGTATTGGATGCGGACTTTGCGTTGCTTCGTGCGAATTTGAGAGCATGAAGCTAAATGCTAAAGATGAGTCTCAAAAATGGGTTCCACCTGCAACTATTGTTGATACCTATATGGCTATTGCTCAGGAGAGGGGCTTGATATAAAAGGCAATTTTTCTCTTATAATTTAGGGGTTTGATGACGAGCGTTTTAAAGTTCAATATACTTTTTTACAGTTCGTCTATCAAGCCCTGTTTTTTTTGCAACGCTTTCGTAAGTGGAGTGTTTTTGGTAGAGATATTTGCAGTAGTTAGAGATAAGATTGGCAGCATCAATATTGCCATTAGTGATCCCGTTAATTAGACTCTCTTTTAGATCGCTATTTTTAGATATATTAGATTGGCAATCCACAGATACCCCGCCTGTATGCCCTTGATACTGCCTTCGTAAAATTATCCTTTTTACGCACTGCTCAAGCTCTCGAACATTGCCGGGCCAATGGTAATCTTTGCCAAGATGCCTGTTTATGATTGCAGAGATTTTTTTCACAAGCTCTGACGATGGCTCTCCTAAGATTTTTTCAACAGTAAAGGATAAAAGTGCCTCAAGCTCTTCTGGCTCCTCTTTTATTCTTGTTCTAAGCGGCGGAACCTCAAAAATATCTGAACTTAGGCGATAGTAAAGATCATCTCTAAATATCTTACCCTCAATAATGTCAGCCATAGAGCGATTGGTTGCAGCAATAACTCTGCCTCTAAACCTTGCAGTAGTATGGCTTCCTACTGGTGTAAAGACTCTATCTTGAAGCACCTGCAAAAGTTTAATCTGAATGTGGTTTGGCACTTCGCCAATCTCATCAAGAAATATCGCACCATGTTCACTGCATTGATCAAATGCCCCTTGATGGTCATCAACAGCACCAGTAAACGCCCCTTTTTTGTGCCCAAATAGCTCAGATTCAATAAGAGATTCAGGAAATTGCGATAGATTTATAGGTATAAACGCCTTTGTAAAGCTCTCCTCAAAAGAGCCTTTTTTTTCATCAAACGGAATAAATCCACTTCTGCCGATTGCCATAGCAGCAGTCCCTTTGCCTGTGCCTGTTTCGCCAAGTATGAGAGTTGAGAAATCCTCCATTCTGTTCCATAAAATCTTGTCGTAAAGCCCGATGTTGTTGGTAAATACGTTGTTCCAAAGATTTCCCTTTAGCTCCTTCATAGAGGGGCTTACCCCAACAAGTGAGTTTGAGATGAAAAAAAATGCTCTACGCAGTTGAAACGAAAATGCGATATAGTGCAAAAAACTTGACTCAGGAAAGCCTCGATAATTAAGCATAAAGATAGCATCTTTTGCAAATGGAACACAAATTGGCGTATCTCCTGATTTTATCTGATCTATGATAAGTTTATCGAATTTATCGCGAAATTTATGGAAAATATCGAATAGAAAAACCACCCGCATAAGCTCCTGATCTTGTTCTGTAAAGGCGTTAATAGTGGCTCTGCCTTCACTCTCAAGCCTTTTGATCTGGAGATCCACCTCTTCTACACATCTATCTGAAATCTCTTTTCGTGATGATAGATTTCTTACTCCAAGACCCACAAGACCTGCGATTTTTCGATCCAGTTTTTCGCGTAACTCACCAAAAGGGTTGGCAAAAGATGCGTGATAAACTGCTTTAAAAAATCGTCTCTCCTCTGGGGTAAGTGGCTGTTTTTTCATGGATTTAATGGCTAAAGGCTTTTTTGATTCTATCCATAGCCCACTCAATCTCAGATTTAGTTATGACAAGTGGCGGTGCAAATCTAATTGTCCATGTGTGGGTCTCTTTGCACAAAATACCCATGCCCATAAGCTCTTCGCAGATTCGCCGTGCCCCCCCTTGTGTCCCCTCAAATAGCTCAACGGCAATCATAAGCCCTCTGCCTCTAACCTCTTTTATTGATGGGTTATCAATTTTTTTAAGCTCATCAAGAAAAAACTGCCCCATAGTGGCGGCATTTTCAATCATATTTTCCTCTTTTAAAACTTTTAAAGCCTCCCTTGCCACAGCACATGCCAAAGGGTTGCCTCCAAATGTGCTGCCATGCTGCCCGGGTTTTAAAAGTCCAAGCACAGCTTCATTTGAAAGAACTGCTGATACAGGATAGAATCCGCCAGATAGAGCTTTACCAATAAGGGTTAAATCAGCTTGAATTCCCTCATGCTCTTCTGCAAGCATCTTGCCTGTTCTGCCAAGACCAGTCTGAATTTCATCAAGAATTAGCACCACATTGTTTTTTGTGCATATCTCTCTAACTTTTTTAAGATACCCAACTGGCGGAATTATAACACCAGCCTCACCTTGAATCGGCTCAACCATAAATGCAACTGTATTTGGTCCAATTGACTCCTCTAAAGCTCTTATATCTCCAAATGGGATAGATTTAAATCCAGGGACAAAAGGTCCAAAGCTCTTACGTGAATTTTCATCACTGCTAAATCCAATTATGGCAAGGGTTCTGCCGTGAAAATTGTTATCGCATACAATAATTTCAGCCTTATCAGGAGCAACTCCTTTAGACTCATAGCCCCATTTTCTGACGCATTTAATAGCAGTCTCAACAGCCTCTGCTCCTGAATTCATGGGTAACACTTTATGAGAATCAGTAAGTTCACAAAGCTCTTTATAAAATAATGCAAGTTGATCATTTCTAAAGGCTCTTGAGGTTAATGTAAGTTTTTGAGCCTGCTCAACCATTGCCTGCCTAATTTTAGGGTGACAATGCCCCTGATTTACAGCAGAGTAGGCAGATAGACAATCCATATACCTGTTGCCATTTACGTCCCAAACCCAGATACCTTCGCCTCTGCATAGAACCACATCAAGGGGTTTGTAGTTGTGTGCCCCAAATTTATCTTCGATTTTAATATAATCTTCTGTTTTCATTTTGTTTTTACCCCCCATTCTTTTACCCGTTTTTAACGTAAAGTATCTTATAAATTGGGCTCAAAACTTAGCAAAGAGCAGTTTAAAAGTTCACACCCTGTTGGTTTATATTGCGTTGCTGCATTTCTGCCGTTTTGTTTTGAGTAGTAAAGGGCAATGTCAGCCTCATGGAGCATCTGAAGGTAATCTTTAATATCTGGTCGAAACTGCACAATGCCAAGACTTATTGTAACTTGAATCTCTTTATCATCGTAAAAGGTCTTCATCTTCTCAATACTGTACCTTAAACGCTGTGCAACAAAGGCTGTATTATCAAGAGTCCCCTCTGGTATTAAAATAGCAAACTCCTCACCTCCATATCGCCCAAACATATCTGAAGAGCGAAGCTGCGATTTTATTGTTAAGGCTGTATTTTTAAGAACATCGTCCCCTGCAAGATGTCCAAAGGTGTCATTAACATTTTTAAATTTATCAATATCAAATAGTATAATTGAAAATATGGATTTATATCGTTTAGCTTTAGAGAACTCATACTCAATCTGCTTTTCGATGTAGTCGCGATTGTATATAGAAGTCATAGCATCATGGTTTGTCATATACTCAAGGGTCTTGTTTATATCGTTTATCTCAACCAACTTTTGCTGAGATACAACAACATCAGTCATATCGTGTATAGCTATGCAGACATAAGTCTCTGCTGTGTCTGAGTTGTGAACAGGTATAAACGTGCAATCTTGGTGCATATATTCGATATTCTCATCGTTTATCATTCGATCATGGCTAAAACGAAAAAGGTATGGCTTTTGAGTCCACGAGACAAAAGAGTAATTTTTTATTAACCTAACGCTCTTGAGCTTTAACTCAAGCCACTGTTTTGGCAGGTAGGTAAAGACTTTAAAAAGCTCTTTTCCAATAATATCAGAGGCATTTATGCCACTATGTTTTACCATAAACTGATTCCAAAACACTATTTTGTTATGAGGATCAAGAACAGTTATCCCCATATTGACCTGATCAATGATGTCGTAAAGCGTTTGAATATTATCTATTGGGATTTTATTCATAATCAGCCAGCATTTTGTTTAGTGATTCTCTGACCGCCTTGATGGCTTTTTCAGATATAAATATGAGCAGATCGCTTTTAAATGATCTATCTTTTAGGATAAAAGTTATTTTAGATAAAAGGGTGTATTCCCATTTTAAGTTGCTTCGTTTAAATGTTTCATAAGCTATATTTCTAAATATGCTATTTTCTGCTAACAGTTCAGGAGGTGAAAATGAGACCTTTTGATTAAATAGCTGCTCTGAGATGCTATTTAAACATGCGCCCCCAATAAGATTGGTCAACTCAAGCATAAAGTCGATCTCTTCAATTGAGTTCATCTGACCCATCGGAACTCCAAGAATAGTTCCAAACCTCTTACGTGTTTCGTTATCAAAAATAACAACAGCCTCTCCCTCCATAAAAGAGATGCTACGAAAATTTTGTCTAAATAGGTTTACCTTATCACTCTCATCAAAAACACTCTCTTTAAGTACCTTCTCTGGTATATCTTCAGCATCAATTATCTGAATTTCAGGGACAGAGAGATCAACAAAAGAGTTGAGTATTGTTGCAAGGTCTTTTCCAGCTCTTCCCATAGCAAGGTTGATCACCTCTTTTAGCATCTCATACTGATCGTCTGTATATTGTATATTGCTCATAAGAGATTAATTTCCTGTAAAATTTTGATTAAAGCATCTTTGTTAAATGAGGAGTGTTTCTCCATATATCCAACAGCACCAAGAGAGCGAACAATCTTTTCAGCCTCTGGCTGTATGTCTGCTGTCAATACAATGATATTTGCCTTTATACCCCTCTCTTTTAAATTTTGAAGAACCTCATAACCAGTCTTTTCAGGCATGGTTAAATCTAAAAAGACAAGATCGTAAGAGATTGAGTATAAAAGTTTAAGAGCCTCATTACCATTGTCAGCTTCACTAAATATGAACTCTTGTCCATCTAAAATTGTGGGAAGTGCTTTTGCTATACCTTTTCTAACAAATTTTGAATCATCAACTAATAAAACAGATAGTGCCATGTAGAGCCTCATTATTTTTTATTCTTAAAGATTTTTTAAGTAGCGTAACATATCTATGACTACGCTACTTAAAAGAGATATTTTTAAACTACTATTTTAAGATTTTGGCAACTGATCTAAATACCACTCCATAGGGTCAAGCAGTGTGTATCCAAGCGATTGGAGCTTCTTTTTTATCCTCATAACATTGTTGGTAAGAAGATAGGCAAATACCCCTCGTTTGTCTGGCTCCCAATATCTTGAGACAAGAATACTTCCAATTGAGATGTTCTCTTCAGTTATTGCATCAACTATCTTTTTAAGCTGCCCAACCTTTTGTTCAGCAAGAATGCCTATAAGTGTTCCAGGCTCATTTATGCCAAGAACATTTATAAAAGCTCTAAGCAGGTCTCTTACAGACAAAATACCAGTCAATTTACCCTCACTATCAACAACAGGAAACGCCCCAACCTTCTCCTTTTGAATCATTAACAAGGCATCTTGGATTGTGTACATCGGCGATATTGTCATTGGATTTTGGGTCATTATATCTTTAACCTTAAGATCAGCTATTTTTGCCTTTTCCTCCTCATTTTGACCACCTTTTAAAAGGCTAAAAGGCATAGCACTTCTAATGTCTCTATCTGTTACTATACCTATTAGATTGTTTTTATCATCAACAACTGGAAGATGCCTGATTTTATTTGCCTTCATCTTATCGTGGGCTTCAAAAACAGATAAATCCTTATCAACTGTGATTACCTCTTTAACCATAGATCTACTTACAAACATGTCTCCTCCTCAAATATTAAATGGAACATAAAGCAGCTTTGCTGCAATTAATTTTTGGATTAACACTTATTGAGCAACTTAGAAGTTTAGGAGAATTGCAACATGATTTTTTGCAAGTTCAGGAAGTCTTGGGATACAATACCCGCCCTCAAGAACAGAGATAACCCTGCCCTTTGAATACTTATCTCCAAGCTGCATTATTGTCTCCATAATCCATGAGAAACACTCTGTACTCACATTAATATCTGCCATCTCATCATCTTCGTGTGCATCAAATCCTGACGAGACAATAATAACCTCTGGCTCAAATTTTTCAAAAAATGGTATTAAATCTTTTTCAATAAGCATCTTGTAAATATCATCACCTTGACCTGGCAGAACTGGAGAATTTTTTGTAAAACCTCTGCCTTCAACTGCTCCAATCTCAAATTCTCTTCCTGTGCCAGGATATGCAAAAGATGGGTGCTCATGTATTGAGTAGTAGAAAACTGTTGGGTCTGTTTCAAATATGTGCTGAGTTCCATTTCCATGGTGCACATCAAAATCAATAATTCCAACACGTTGGATACCCCATCTCATCTGAAGGTAGCGAGCAGCAATTGCAACATTATTAAAGTAGCAAAAACCCATTGCCTTGTTTACCTCAGCATGATGTCCGGGTGGTCTGACAGCACAAAATGCGTTGTCTATTTTGCCCCCCATAACCATATCAATAGTTTCAAGAATGCCGCCTACTGCTAAAAATGCAGTCTCGTAGGTATCAATACAGATTCCATTATCGTGATCTTCAAATGTGCTGTGCCCAGATAGACAAACCTCCTCAAATTTTCTGATATAGCTTTTGTCGTGAATAGTCTCGATCCATTTTTGTTCAGCTCTTGATGCTGGAATTATTGTCAGATGTTCAAGTAGCCCTCCATCTTTTATGCCGTTATGTATGGCTATTAGCCTCTCTGGCATCTCTGGGTGGTATGGACCTGTATCGTGCAGTAAATATCTCATGTCATGTAGATAGCCGGTTCTTCTCATAAAAAATACTCCTATTTTCCGGATATAAGGTTGATCGTTTATCTTTTGTAGTTATAAATACAAGATATAGTCAAGAGTTATTTATTATGTAATTCAACGCATTATCAATTCTTTGAAGAGTTATTCTTTTGCCTAATGCAATGATCATCTCAAATATTCCTGGGCTTACTGTTGTTCCAGTCAATGCAACTCTTAGAGGCTGGGCAATTTTGCCAAATTTTAAACCACTTGTCTCAACCATCTGTTTAAAGGCATCTTCTAAACTCTTTTCTGAAAAATCAGCAGAATCAATAGCCTCAATATAATTTGCCGATTTTTTCAAAATATCAACCATATCAGGTTTAAGAAATTTTTTTGCTGCACCCTCATCAAATTCAATTGAATCTTTAAAATAAAATTTTGATGCTTGAGCCATCTCAACCATAGTTTTGCTTCGTGGCTGAAGTGTCTGAATCACCTTTTCTAAATCTAATCCTGAGTCTATATTTAAAGGGTCGTCAGTTTTAATGCCCTCTTTTTCAAGATTAGACTTAAATATTGGCATAAGCTCTAACGGTGATTTGCTCTGAATATGTTTGGCATTTAATGCTAAAAGTTTGTCCATATCAAACATTGATGGAGATCGTCCAATATGCTCTAATGAGAATTTCTCAATCAACTCAGCTCTTGTAAAAAACTCTTGATCTCCATGGGACCAGCCAAGTCTAACCAAATAATTCAACATTGCATCTGGCAAAAATCCCATATCTTTGTATTCACTTACAGACATAGCCCCATGACGCTTACTAAGACGTGCTTTATCAGAGCCAAGAACCATAGGAACATGAGCAAACAGAGGCAAAGGGGCACCAAGTGCATTGTATATTATTATCTGTTTTGGGGTGTTCACAAGGTGATCATCGCCTCTGATTATTGTGTTTATATTCATGGTTATATCATCAATCACAACAGCAAGGTTATACATTGGGCTGCCATCGCTTCGTTGAATAATAAAATCATCAATCTCACTATTTGGAAAGGCTGTGCTCCCCTTTACAACATCATTAACAACAGTTGATCCCATTTTTGGTGCTTTGATACGAACCACCATGCCGGGCTTTTTTTCTTTGTTCATATCTCGGCATTTGCCGTTATACATCGGCTTTTTGCCTGTTGCTCTTGCCTCTTCTCTCATAGCCTCAACCTCTTCTGGTGTGCAATCACAGTAGTAGGCATGATTTGATTCAACCAATTTCTCAATATAATCTTTATATATATCGTAACGCTGAGTCTGAAAATATGGACCCTCGTCCCAATCAATACCAAGCCACTCAAGAGACTCAAATATTGCATCAACAGACTCTTTTGTGGAGCGAGCTTCGTCTGTATCCTCAATTCTTAAAACAAATCTGCCCCCTTTTTGTCTTGCATAGAGCCAGTTAAAAAGAGCAGTTCGTGCTCCGCCAATGTGAAGGTATCCTGTGGGGCTGGGTGGAAATCGGGTAATTATAGTATCCATATTTTCTCCGTTGTTGTATGATTTTCTAAGAGGCAAAACTTTACCATCAGATTTAGTTTTTTATAGCGAGTTGTTTTTGATATGTATATTAAACTTAAAGATAGCAGTATCTATCACAGCATCATGCTTTGAGCAAGTGTAAGGTAAGGTGGGCTTTTAAGATGAGTAATATTTTTTGTAAAACAAAGAGGTGTCGAGCTTTGAATTAAATAAGCGAAGAGAGAGGTAGTTCAAAAAAAAGAGTATAACTGTAATGCTATTTTTAAATCCTAACCGCTGCCAACGCCTTGCAGATACAGCAGCTTTGCCAAACAAAAAGACTTGGCGTCCAAATGAGTTTAATCTGATAGAGAACTCTACATCTTCCATCAAAGGCATGTTAGGGAAAATATCATAACAGACAACTGGTTCACGACGAAAAAACTGCACCTGATCCCCAAAGCTGATATTGAAAAAAAGGGCACGAGCATCATTTAAAAATTCGATTACACGCAGCTTAAATCCAACAAAATCTCTAAATCTGCACCCAACTGCACCTCCAATTACTGAGGAGCGTAAGTTGAGAGTGGTTATCATGCGGCAAAAGGCTTTAGGAGGGACACAGGTGTCTGCATGGACAATAGCTACAACATCTCCAGAGGCTTTGAATATTCCAGCTTTTATCTGTCCTCCTCTTCCGCCTCCTAAATGGTAGGGTTTACAATGCTTTAGAACCTTTGCACCTGCTTTTTGTGCAAGTTCAACTGTTCTATCTTTTGACCCCCCATCTACGACAACCACTTCGTAAACATGGGGGGAAAAAAGAGTTTTTAAGACGCATGAATATATATTTTTCTCTTCGTTCAGAGTTGGGATAACAACTGAAATAGTATGGCAACGCTTTAAATTAATTGCAATTTGTCGATTAAATTTTCGATTAAAGAGATACAATTTAAAATCACTTCTCGCCAGTCTCTACTGGTCTTCCTGAGGGATCCTGACACCAGCCAGGAGTTATGCTATCTGTGCAGCTCTCATCTTTACGATATGATGTGCTCCAACCCTCCCAGCCATCTGAGAAGTTTCTTGCATTTTCATAACCCATCAAATGGGCATACAAAAATGTAAGAGCTGATCTGTAACCGCTTCCGCAGTAGAATATCACCTCTTTTTCAAACATACCGCTATTATAGGCAGAAGGGGCTATCTCTGATTTGATTCCAAAACCATTCCACAAACTCATTATTTCATTGTAATTTCTGATAGTTCCATCAGGATCAACATAAATTCCTCCAGAGTCATCAGCATCATAGCACCAGACAGCATTAGGGATTCTTCCCTTTTGAGCAACATAGCTGTAACCGCTTATTTCTCCTATATACTCTTGATAACTTCGCACATCAGCTAAAAATATATTTGCCGTATCTAAGTAACGGTTAGAGACATCATCAACAGTTGCGATATATTCTGGTTTTACGCTGCCCCTAAAAGTTGTTGGTGTTGGCTCGTTAATGGTCTCTTCAGATTTATATCCATCTGCAATCCATTGATTATAGCCACCATTTAGGTATCTAACATCTTTTACCCCTGCATACGTCAAAATCCACCAAAGCCTTGCTGCAAAGATGTTGGTGTCGCTGTAAACCACAACCGTAGTATCTGCTGTGATTCCCATACTTCCCATAGCTTTATGAACGTCATCATCAAGAAGCAAAAACCAGCGTGGGTAGTCATTCTCATAAATATCTGAATTTGAGTGAATTGCACCCGGAATATGACCAGCTTTGTATGCTGCTGCATCATCAATAGTTCCCCATTGGGTTTCAAATATGATATATTTATGATCTCTGCTGTATGGATAATCTGGCGGTGCTGCTGATGTGCTTCCATCTTTATGATATTCAATTAATTGACTTACCCATTTAGGATAGACAAGTTTATGATAATTAGCCAATTTTTCCATAGGATAACTATTTTCATCAGAAGCAGCCCAATCAGATATTGATTCATCATAGTTGCTTGCCCGCTCATACCCCATCAATCGAGTGAGATAATAGGCATAGCCACTTCTAATTCCAACGGTGCAATAAGCTACAACCTCTTTATCTTTAGTTACCCCTTTTGAATCAAAAAGTGTTTTCATCTCTTGATAATCTAAAACGGTCTTGTCGGTCTTGAAATACCATGCGTAAGGAAGCTGAACAGCACCTTTTATGTGTCCGCCTCTTGGCTCTCCATAAAGCTGCCAGCCGTTAAACTCTTCGTCTGTTCTGGTATCTACAACTACAAAATCGCTATCCTTCAAGCGTGATTTAATCTGATCTCTGTTTGAGGTTATTCCTGATTTTGGGGCTGCCTTAAACTCTGCTGATTTCAAGACGTTGCCTCTGGTTTCAGGGGTATTTTTATCAGCGATCCATTTATCCCACCCACCATCTAAAATTTTAACCCAGTTGCAGCCAAGTATCTCAAACATCCAAAAAAGTCTGCCAGATGCACCCCAAGATGCTGTAGTGTCATCATAAATTATAATTTTTGCCTCTCTTGTAAGACCTTTTTGTCCTAAAATCTGCTCAATCTGATTTACAGGCAAAAGATTACTACTGCTATCTACAAACTCCTGCCATCTCATATTAAGAGCACCCGGAATATGCCCTGCATTGTAGGCAGCTTCACCTCTTGCATCTAAGATCACAACATCGCTTTTTTTCAGCTCATCTGCTGTTGCTATTAACTGCCCGTTTGGATAGCCTTTTACAACAACTGGAGTCAAGGTCTCAGGGCTGGTTTTCTCTGTAACGTCAGAATCATTGCACCCTGCAATAAGCCCGATCACTCCAAACATTAGCACT
The DNA here is from genome assembly GCA_015232465.1 of Desulfamplus sp. Classification (GTDB taxonomy): domain Bacteria; phylum Desulfobacterota; class Desulfobacteria; order Desulfobacterales; family Desulfobacteraceae; genus Desulfamplus. Next base: position 2,777 of record JADFZO010000064.1, on the reverse strand, counting down.
CCAATAACTAACCACTTAAACAGCTCTAATCTTTTTTCTTTTGACATAAAAATTTTTCTCCTTCTGGTTTAATTTTTAATAACTTTGTTCCACTCTTCTGTTCCACCCTCAAAGTTTATAGCTTTAGGAAGCTCTTTAAGTTGCAATGCTGCAAGTTCATGCACTAACCATGTATAGCCTGAACGAATCCCCCCTGAGCAGTAATAGACAACTGTTTTTTCCATATTTAGAGAGTTTTTCTTTAACAGAGATTGTAACTCTTCAGGCTCAATAGGGGTTCTATCTTTACCTTTAAAAAATTTCTCCCAAGGTATGTGAACAGCATTTGGCAGATGCCCCTTAAACCACTCAATTGTGGAGCGAGTATCAACAAGCTGATAATTATTAGGATTATCAAAGATTTCGCGGGCAGAGATGTTCATTGAGTCAATTGGATTTGCTCTGTATTGAAGAGGCTCAATATTTTGCCTCTCTTTTTCTTCATCTTTTACAGAAATCAGAGAATATCCAGCCCTTTCCCACGCCTGAATCCCACCTTTAAGAAGCTGTAAATCCCCTTGATGCCCTAACCACTTAAATACCCAAACAAGCCACCCCTCACCGCCCCAACTTTGGTCCGCATCACCAGAAATCACAATAGGAGTTTGTTCAGAGATACCCAAATTTCCAAGAGCGTAAGCAAGCTCGTCAGTTGGTAAAATACGATAGCTAACCTGATTTGAGTCTGTTTTTGTGTAGTTTTCCCAGCTAAATGAGATTGAGCCTGGAATATGCGATTTCTCCCAATATTTCATAGGTCTTGCATCTAAAATCACCCATTTTGACTCACTTTTTTGACTCTCAATAGCTTTTGTAAGTTGAGCGGTATCTATCAAACCTATTTTAGATATAGATGTTGAATCTTCTTGAGCTTTGCAAAGATATGGAGCTGCAATAATACAAATAGTTAAAATAACCCTAAATAGAGCAAATTTCATCTTTAACCTCTTTATTTGAACTTGGAGTTACCTTCATAAAATTTATCTCTTTAAACCTATGAGTTGGCATTTGTCCAATTGATTATATTTATCTATTTCCCTGTATTTATTGATATTTTCAATAGTTAAACCAAGCCATTGATTTAAAAAAAATCTTATGTTAATGAGCCTCTCCATGAAAAATCAACTATTTGACATATTAACCATTTTAACTGTCATTCACTTTATCAGTATTGGAGGGCTTGCACTTTACGGGTTGCATAGAATCTGGATGCTTTTCTGCTGGTTCAAAAATAGAAAAGAGGAACAGAATCAATTGCATTTTGGTCAAAATCAAATCTCTTATTTTAAAAGCAGAGATTTTGTCGCAGATTATCCTTTGGTAACAGTTCAGGTGCCTCTTTATAATGAGCATCTTGTTGCTGCACGCATTATTGATGCAGTTGCATCTTTTTGTTGGCAAAAAGATAAACTTGAGATTCAGATACTTGATGACTCTTCTGACGCTACAAGCTCTATCGTAAAAAAGAGGGTTAAATATTGGTCAGAGAAAGGGGTCTTGATTTATGCAATTTTTCGCAAAAATCGAGATGGATATAAAGCAGGGGCTTTGCAAAATGGACTAAAGCAGTCAAAAGGTGAGTTTATCGCTGTTTTTGATGCTGATTTTATTCCTTCTTCTGATTTTTTAGAAAAGACTATTCCACATTTTTATCCTCAAAATTTTGAGGACAATCAAGATAGTAGTTCTGAAAATATTGGAATGGTTCAAACCTGCTGGGGATTTTTGAACTCAAAATATTCTTGGCTAACAAGGCTTCAAGCTCTTTTGCTCTCTCCCCATTTTGGAATTGAGCATAAAATAAGATTTACCAAAAATCTTTTTTTCAACTTTAACGGCACTGCTGGCGTATGGAGAAAAAAAGCTATTGAATCTGCTGGAGGCTGGCAAGACGACACTGTAACTGAAGACCTTGATTTAAGCTATCGAGCACAGTTGGCTGGCTGGCAATTTTTATATCTTGATGATGTTGTTGTCCCCTCTGAGCTGCCTGTAACTCTATCTGATTTTCGTTCTCAGCAAGAGAGGTGGAGTAAAGGCTCAATTCAGACAGCAAAAAAGATTCTTCCTCGTTTGATAGCCTCACCATTGCCACTGAGTGTTAAAATTGAGTCTATTGCCCATCTTATGGCAAACTTTTGCTGGCTGCTTGGATTTATCGTAACCATGACTCTATATCCTGTTATTCTTTACCGTATTGGTATTGGAATGTATCAGGTTCTTTGGGTAGATATTCCGCTATTTTCTCTATCTGCTGGGGCAATTTTAACCTACTATTTTGTTTACAGCACCATTACGCGTCAAACTCACGCCTTAATCGCTCTTCCTATTTTACCAATCATAAGCATTGGACTTGCCCCATGCTTTGCCTTATCTGTGCTAAAAGGGGCTTTTCAGCGAGGCGGAGTATTTAAAAGAACTCCAAAATTTGGGATTACTGATACCTTATCAATAAAACCTTTTAGGAGTTTTAACTATCAAATCGTAAATAATCTTTTGTTAAATATTCCACTTTTTATCTATTCTCTTATGCCTATAATATTTACGTGGCAGAGAGAGACATGGCTTGCTATACCTTTTTTGTCTCTATTTTCCCTTGGTTTTTTAGTTGTAGTGCTTAATGACCTTCTTCATATAGATTTTAGCCCTATTAAAAGGTAAAAAATATGAAAAATAGAACACCACAAAATCCACAAAACTATACAGAGATTATTAAGCAGCAGTGCATTAATTGCCCA
>JADFZO010000063.1 GCA_015232465.1 Desulfamplus sp. | reverse complement strand
TGGGCGTGGTATTTTTTTGCAATTTTTTCTTGAATTGTAAAAATATCTTGAAAGGCTTGTTCTCTGCTATAACCTTGTTTTTGTTTTTCCTTTGCTTTTTGTTTGGCTCTTTTTACAAGTTCTTTAATTTCTTCAGGGTATTGTTTAGGCACATTATAAGGAGGCAAATTAGATTTTGACATAAATGTTCCTTCCTTAAAAGAAGTTGTATGTTACATTAAAGTGGAGTCCATCATCTTGAAGGTTATATTCACTACTTGGATCAACATCTTCAATTGCATAGCCATAATAGATTTGAGCATCAAGTTTTGGAGTTGACCACAGAAGCCCAAGCCCAACTGAATGGAGTGTGTTATCACTTCGATTGCCTTCTCTTTTAAAGTGCTCTCTCTCCCATGCAGAGCCATAATCCATAAAAGTTGCAAACTGAAGAAGTTTATTATGATTATCTTCTGAGGCTGTTTTTTTGCTCTCCCAAACTGGAATACGCCATTCAAGAGATAGCAGATAGCCGTTATCGCCTGCATCTGTATTTTCACGATACCCTCTTACGCTTTGAGCACCACCTAAGGTAAATTGCTCCATTGAAAATAGCCTATCATCAGCAAGTTGAACATTGCCTTTAAAAATAATTTGCCCAGCTTTTCCATCAAAACGTCTGCCATACTGCACCTGCCCAAGCCATGCTACAAACTCTCCGTCTGGAAGTGATGCAGAGTGAAGGGTAGGGGAGAGAATATCTACACCAAAACTAAATGTTGAACGTAATGCCATAACTTGATGAGTTGTTCTGTCATCAAAAGATTGAATCAACTGTAAAACAGTTGCTTGGCTTATTCCGTTATCTGTGCCATCAGAAAATGAAAATGGAGTTCCGCTAATATAGGTTCTTGTCTCCTCAGATTTAAGAGATAGCCCAATAGTAAAATCGCGTCTTAATGTATGGTAAAGAGGGTGATTAATTGCAATCTTTGTGCTCTGTAGTCTGCTTTCAATGTTTAAGGAATCAAGAGGGTTAGATACAATATCGTTTTTGCTGTAGTTATAGTTAAAAGATACCGTTGTGTTTTCAGAATTAATTGGGATAGCGTATGTAGCATCAATTTCTTGTGTTCCTTCGGTTAAATCCAAGATAGCATTGATTGAGTCTCCAAAACCTGTAAGATTACGCAGAGTCTGATTGATTGAGAGTTTTTCAGAGCCAAGATTTGGCGATGAGTGGTTACTTGTTGTAATGTTTAGATCATAAGGACGTGCTCGAGTTACATCAATATCAAGCTTTGCCTCACCTGGTTTTATACCCGGAACTATGTTTCCCTCCATTTTTTCAATTAAAGGATCATGCAAAAGCATCTGAAAATAGTCTTGAAGTTTATGGGTGTTAAATGGAGTATCTCCATCTTTCCAGACTCTTTTTTTAATGTAATTTTCTCTAAGTCTGCCGTTTCCTTTAATTTCAATATTTGTCAATCTCCCCTCTATTATGAGATAGGTTACAACTCCATTGTTTACATTTTGATTTGGCTTTATCAATGCACCTGAATTTATATACCCTTTATCAACATAATATCTTGTAAGCTGATAGCGAAGCTCCTCAAGGTCTGCCATGCCAATCTGTTGATTTATAAACTTTTTTGCTACCTCGTTTAGCTGCTTGTCTGAAAATAGTGTGTTACCCTCAAATAGAACCCCTTTTAATGTAAATATGGCATTACCTTGAGCTTGAGGCACTCTACTATCTGGCACAGGGGGCAAGTTGAAATACTCTTTGTTTTTGTCAGTATTGGTTGAGCCATCTTCACCTTCAATAAGATAATCTGGCAATTTTGGTATATCTTTTTGTTGTGTACGATTAATTGAAGAGGGTGAATCTCCTGATATGGCATTTGCGGTAAAGATGAGAAGATAAATAATAGTAACCAAAATAGTTCTTAGACTTTTTTTCATTTAATACCTCTTTTTAGTTTATCTGTTATTGTTTAAATGTATAATACTTCTCTTTATTATAATTCTACTCTTACAAAATTTCCATAATATTGCCTTTAGTCTCAATCCACCTGCGGCGATCAGATGCCCTATTTTTTGCAAGAAGCATATCCATCAACTCAAACACATCTACACCGCTTTGTTGATACTGTTTATCTTGAGGGGTAACAAGCTGAACCAATCTTCTGGTATCAGGAGCTATTGTGGTCTCTCGAAGCTGTAAGGGGTTCATCTCTCCAAGCCCTTTGAATCTTTGGACATTTATCTTTCCAGCCTTTTTTCGCCTATCAACTTTTCTGATTATGCTATCTTTTTCTGACTCATCTAAAGCATAAAAGACCTCTTTTCCAACATCAATTCGATATAGCGGCGGCATAGCAACAAACAGATGACCTTTTCTCACAACCTCAAAAAAGTGCTTTAAAAATAGGGCACAAAGAAGGGTTGCAATGTGAAGACCATCAGAGTCTGCATCAGCAAGAATACAGATTTTGTTGTACCTAAGCCCTGATATATCCACAATATTATCACTCTGCCCAGCTTCTTGATTTAAATTAATGCTATTTGGATCAACGCCAATTGCAACAGCAATGTCGTGTATCTCTTTTGATGCAAGAAGAGTCTCTGACTCACTCTCCCATGTGTTTAAAATCTTGCCTCTAATTGGCATGATTGCCTGAAATCGTCTATCGCGTGCCTGTTTTGCTGAACCGCCAGCAGAGTCCCCCTCAACTATAAAAAGCTCGCTCTTTTCTGGGTCACTGCATGTGCAATCAGATAGTTTACCGGGAAGGGCGGGTCCGCTTTTAACCTGTTTTCGCGTTATAATTTTTGCCCGTTTAAGTCTATTTTTCGCATTATCAAGAGCAAGTTGGGCAAGTTTTTCACCTTTATCTGTATTTTGGTTTAGCCAAAGACTAAAAGCATCTCTGGTAATTGAGGCGACAATGGCTGCACAGTGGCGAGATGATAGACGCTCTTTTGTCTGCCCTGAAAATTGGGCATCAGTCAATTTTACAGATAGAATAAAGCCGATATTTTGCCAAATATCTTCAGGTGCAATGGAAACACCTTTAGGGAGCAAATCTCTAAATCCGCAAAACTCTCGAATTGACTCCAAAAGCCCTGATCTAAAGCCATTTACATGAGTTCCACCTTGATGCGTGGGGATAAGATTAACATAACTTTCGCAAAGATAATTAGCTTTGCTGTTAATTGCCCTATCTTGATGGTTATCTGATTCAAAATCAGCAATTTGAGCAGTATCATCAGCCCAATCAACAGCAAAAGAGATAGCTGCATCATCTGTCTTTATGTCGCATGTAAAGGGGTTACTAAATGGATTGCCAAAAATAGTTGGGTTTTTTCCAAAAGATTCAGCAAGATAATCACTTAATCCATTCTCAAACTGCCAATTGTAGTGCTCTCCAGTAGCTTTATCTAAAAATGTTGTAAGAAGACCCGGGCACAGCACAGCTTTTGCCTTTAATGTGTGGCAAAGTGCCTTTTTAGAGAATCCCTCTTTTTCAAAATAGGATTTATTAGGGTAAAATCGAACTGTTGTGCCACTTGATTTTTTAGGAGCTTTATCAACTATCTCAAGGTCGCTAACCTTAAATCCATTTTCAAAAGTTATTTTATAAATTGAGCCATCTCTTGTAATTTTAACCTCAAGATATGTGGAAAGAGCATTGACGACAGAGACACCAACGCCATGAAGTCCACCAGAAAAGGTGTAATCTTTGTTGGAAAATTTTGCTCCAGCGTGAAGCTTTGTCATAATTAGCTCAACACCAGATATGCCCTCGTCAGGGTGAATATCAACAGGCATTCCACGCCCATTATCTGTAACCTCAAGTGAGTTATCTTGGTGCAGAGTAACATCAATACGGTCTGCATATCCAGCAATAGCCTCATCAACGCTGTTATCAATAACCTCATTTGCAAGGTGATCTGGACTTGTGGTGTCGGTGTACATTCCGGGTCTTCGTTTTACAGGGTCAAGCCCCTTTAAAACCTCAATGGACTCTGCATTATATTGAGATTTTGCATCAAAAATTTGCATATTAACCTTAAAATTGATCCTGCATTTTGTCTGTTTAGTTTTGTATATTTATGTAATAAAAAAAGCAGCGAGCAAAGCTGCCCACTGCTTTTTATAATGTTACTTAATTAAATAATAAATCTTATTTAACTCCTTAAAAATCACGCTATATTTGAAGTTATTTAATTAATCTCGAGAGCTGCCAAAGATGCGAAGCAGCATCAAAAATAGGTTAATAAAATCAAGATAAAGCGTAAGAGCGCCCATAATAGCACCTTTTCTTACCATTGCATCTGTTATATCAGCAGGTTGGGTAAGAGCCATCTCTTTTAGCTTTTGGGTGTCGTATGCAGTAAGTCCAACAAAGACAAGAACCCCAACATAGGATATTATCATGCTCATTGCTGAACTTTGGAAAAACATATTAATCAAAGATGCAATGATGATCCCAATTAGCCCCATCATCATAAATCCACCCATTGAGGTTAGATCACGCTTTGTAACCATGCCATAAACACTACATGACGCAAAGGTTAGGGCACAGACAACAAATGTCGATGCAATTGAAGAGCCAGAATAGACAAGAAAGATAAAAGCAAGCGTAGCTCCGTTAAGAACTGAATAGGCGATAAATAGCCCAGTGGCTGTTGATGCACTCATCTGCTGAACTTTGGCGCTAAGATAAAATACCATTGCAAGCTCGCCAATAATCAGACCAAAAAATATGAGCTTATTACCAAATATAAGCTGGAGTAGGGCAGGGGTACTTGCGACATAGTAAGATGTAAAAGCTGTCAAGGCAAGCCCAACAGCCATCCAGTTATAGACACTTCTAATAAACGAGTTTACCCTTACAAGTGATTTTGCATTGTCAAACGATGAATAAGATTCCATTTTAAGACCTCCTAATTAATGTTTTCTTTTTTGTTTTTAAATTTTAGTAAAATCTATTCTATAAACAATTTTTTGCACAATTTTTGAGCAAAAACTCCTTTTTTTATGTGATCACTCAAATTTTGTAAAAATATAACACAAGAGGGGAGGTTTTCAAGTCTTTTCGTATTGATTAAAAATAAAAGTTTACATAATACCTATTATAAGACATTATAAATTATAAAAAACTAAAATTAACTTATAATACTATTCTTTAAAATTTTCAATGGTTTTACCAAGAGATTTGATTTTATGATGCAAAAAAGCTAAACTCAATTTTAATTTAAAAAAGATTAGCAGATTTGGTTTTGATCAAGGTTTGGATTATGAAAAATAAAAATAGTTTATTTAATTTAGAGTTAGCCTCCTCAACTGAAGAGACCACACAACAATATAATTTAGGTCATATTTACACAGTCTCCAGCCTCACAAAGTCGATAAAAAATCTTCTTGAAGATACCTACCCATTTATTTGGGTTACTGGTGAAATCTCCAATTGTGCCCTACCCTCTTCTGGTCATGCCTATTTTTCGCTAAAAGATAAAGATGCCTTGATTAACTGTGTAATGTTTCGCAACCAGAAGAGCCGTCTTGTTTTTAATCTTGAAAATGGTATGAAAATTACAGGCATAGCAAGACTCTCATTGTATGAGCCAAGAGGAACATACCAGCTTATATTTGAACACATCGAAGCCTCTGGTGCTGGTGCTCTTCAAAACCGTTTTGAGCAGCTAAAAAAAGAGCTTGAACTTAAAGGTTTTTTTGATCCAGCTCATAAAAAAAATCTACCATTTTTACCATCAAAGATATTTGTTATCACATCGCCTACTGGTGCAGTTGTTCAAGATATTATCAATGTATCTCAAAGGCGATTTCCAGCAGCCTTTATATCTGTTGTTCCTGTTAAGGTTCAAGGAGGTGGGGCTGAATCTGAGATTAAAGGTGCAATTGAGCTTGTCAATCGCGTTGTTAAATCATCAGCTTTAGATTCAAAGGTGGATTTAGATGATATGTTAATAATAGTTGCTCGTGGCGGAGGCTCTCTTGAAGATTTATCAGCATTTAACACCGAAACAGTTGCAAGAGCTGTATTTGAGTCTAAACTGCCAATTATCTCTGCTGTTGGGCATGAAACTGATTTCACTATCTGCGATTTTGTGGCAGATTTAAGAGCACCAACACCGTCAGCAGCAGCAGAGCTTGCCCTTCCTGAAGCTGAGGCAATTAAAGAGTCTATTTTTGATTTAAAAAATCGGCTTAAAAATGCACTTAAAAATAGAACAGATAGATTTGCTCAAGATAATCAGCTTCTTATCAACTCATTGCATAGGGCAATCTCAAGTGTGATAGAGCAGAAAAAAACAAGAGTTTTAACCGCTTTTTCTCAGCTTAAAGCATTAGGTCCAATGGCTGTTTTAGATAGAGGTTACAGCATCACAAAATTGTGTGATAATAATTCAACCAACTGTGATAATGCAAAGATATTGCTTGACTCAAAAGATGTCTGTAAAGGAGATACTGTAGAGGTGATTTTATCAAAAGGCAGGCTGATATGTCAGGTTGTTGAAACTTATAGTTAATTACAGAAAAAATAATTAGGAGAATATATGCAACAAGCTATACGTGAAATAAGAACTGTTGATAATGGTCAGATAACATTAAATCTGCCTCAAACATTTTGGGGGCAGGAGGTAGAAATTATTATTCTTACTGTAAATAGCCAAAAACACGATAAACAAACTCTTAATAAAAAGAATTTACAAGGATGTCTAAATAAATACGCTAAACCAGAATTAATTGAAACTGAAAAAAATGCATGGTTTGATTCTATAAAGGATAAATATGTCTCTTGTTGATGCCAATATTGTATTAAGATACCTTCTTAATGATCAGCAAGAACTTTCAGCAAAAGCATTTGAAATTATTAAGAATAATAAAAGTGTAGTGCTAACAGAGGTGCTTTGTGAAATAGTCTATGTTCTTCAGAAGGTCTATAATGTTCCTAAAAAAGAGATTCAAACAAATTTATCTGATTTGATTAATGAAAGTGTGATTATAGTAGAACAACAAGATATTATTATACAGGCACTATTAATTTACTCTAAAATTAGCATTGATATTGTTGATGCTATTTTATGGGCATATCATGTTGTAGATGGTAAAAAAATATTTACCTTAGACGATAAATTAAATAGATGTTTGAACTCACAAAAAATAATAGAAAAATAATATAAATGGTAATTAAAATGGCAAAAAAAAGAACCTTTGAATCTGCTATGCAAGAGCTTGAAGAGATTGTCAGAGAGTTAGAATCAGGACACTTTTCCCTTGAAGATGCTATCAAAAAATTTGAAATGGGCATGAAATGTGCAAAATTTTGTGAGGAGAAATTAGATGTAGCCCAAAAACAGATAACACTCCTAACAACTGATGCTGATGGCAATGTATCAGAAGAGTTTTTTGAGAGCATAAAAAAACATATCGTAAAACCACACTAAACTTTTGGATCAATTTAAAAAAATGATGAATGGACAAAACTTTAATCTATCTGCCTACTTATCAGACAAACGCTCTATTTTAGAGGCGTATTTAAATAAAATTCTTCTCCAATTTGATCAAAATAGAGAGATTGTTCAAGCCATGCGACACTCTTTAATGGCTGGTGGAAAACGGCTAAGACCTATTCTTGCAATGGCATCAACCCAAGCTGTGGGGGGAGATTTTAGATTTACACTACCTGCTGCCTGTGCAATTGAGATGATTCACACATACTCGCTAATTCACGATGATCTGCCAGCAATGGATAATGACGATTTAAGAAGAGGCGTGCCGACCTGCCACAAGGCTTTTTCTGAATCAACTGCTATTCTTGCTGGTGATGCTCTTCTTACCTACGCATTTAAAATTTTATCAAGACCAGACGAGATTAAAGCACAACCAAATAACGATCCTGTTTTTAAATCAATTCCTGAAAAATCTATTTTAATTGAACTTATATCCATTATTTCTGAAGCTGCTGGTCTTGATGGCATGGTTGAGGGACAGATGATGGATATGATGGGTAGCTCTTTTGTTAGCACCCTACCCTATTTGGATAAAATCGATCACTTAAAAAAACTTCACCACCTTAAAACAGGCAAAATGATAATTGCAAGCGTTCAAGCTGGTGCTGTGTCAGTGGGAATTGGATTAGATTCAGAGATAATGCAACTTCTTACACGATATGCTCAAAAGATTGGGCTTGCATTTCAAGTTACAGATGACATTTTAAATGTTGAAGGTGATCCTGATTTAATGGGCAAAGCTGTTGGCTCAGACCAATTAAATGATAAGCTCACCTTCCCTACCCTGCTTGGAGTTGATAAATCTAAAGAGTTTGCGACAGAGCTTGTTGAAGAGGCTGTTGAGTCTCTTTTTATGCTTCCGCAAAACTTTCAAGAGCCTGCTCTTCCACTTAAAGCTATTGCTCAATACATACTCAAAAGAAAAAAATAGTTGCTTCAAATTATTACTTCATAGCTTTTTTAGGATTTGGCAACTTTTTAGAAGTTGTCAAATCTATGTCAGTGAGCTATATCTACAATTCTTTTAAATTTTTAAGGAATAATAAACATAGCTTTTAGGAGATTTCATTGAGCCTGATTAACACCATTAAAAAGGGTGATGATTTAAAAAAACTTAGTAAAAATCAGCTTCCAATACTTGCCCAAGAGATACGAGATAGGATTATTAGTGTTGTATCAAAAAATGGTGGACACCTTGCATCAAGTTTAGGTGTTGTGGAGCTTACAATTGCAATTCACTATGTGTTTGATATTCCCTCAGATAGCCTTATTTGGGACGTTGGACATCAAGCATACGCACATAAAATTTTAACTGGCAGAGATAGTTGTTTTGATTCATTAAGGCAATTTAAAGGGATATCTGGATTTACAAAACGAAGCGAGAGCATCTGCGATCCCTTTACAGTAGGGCATAGCAGTACCTCAATCTCTGCTGGACTTGGCATTGCTGTTGCTAAACATCTAAAACAAGATCGCTCCAAAGTTATTTCTGTTATTGGCGATGGCTCAATGACTGCTGGTCTTGCTTATGAGGGTATGAATCAGGCTGGAGATTCTGAGCGTGATATTATTGTGATTTTAAACGATAACGAGATGTCGATCTCCCAAAATGTTGGTGCTTTATCCTCTTTTTTAAGCCGAACTTTATCTGCAAATTACCTTCAAAACATGAAAAAAGATTTTGGTGCATTTTTAAAATCCCTACCTGGAATTGGAGATGATATTTATCGCATTGCAAAAAAATCTGAAAATTCCTTTAAGACTTTCGTAACTCCGGGAATGCTTTTTGAGGCATTTAACTTTGATTATTTTGGACCAATTGATGGACACCGTTTAAACCATCTTATTGATATTATGGAGAATATCAAGCATCTTAACGAGCCTGTGCTTCTTCATGTAACAACAATAAAAGGCAAAGGGTATGAACCAGCCGAGAAAAATCCTATCTATTTTCATGGGGTAAGCTCATTTGAGATAACTACTTGTAATAGTTCTAATTTATCCATAAAAAATCCCCAATCCCCCTCCCCTATTCCCACTTATACTGAAATTTTTGGCAAAACAATGGCAGAGATCGCACATAGCGATAATAAAGTTGTAGCCGTAACTGCTGCAATGCCAGAAGGGACGGGACTTACGCAATTTGCTAAAGAGTTTCCTGACCGTTTTTTTGATGTTGGTATTGCAGAGCAACATGCTGTAACCTTTGCTGCTGGCATGGCATCTCAAGGAATGAAGCCAGTGGTTGCCATTTACTCTACATTTATGCAGCGAGCTTATGACCAGATTTTGCACGATGTCTGCATTGATTCTCACCATGTTGTATTTGCTTTAGATAGAGGCGGAATTGTTGGCGAAGATGGACCAACCCATCACGGGCTGTTTGATTACGCATTTTTAAGAAGCATTCCAAACATGACAATTATGGCTCCTAAAGATGAAAATGAGCTTGTATTTATGCTAAGAAAAGCGATTGACCATGATGGACCTATTGCTGTCCGCTATCCAAGAGGTAGAGGCGAAGGAGATAAAGATAGATTTTATCAAAATAGCGATAGCGTTATAGAGATTGGCAAAGCAGAGCTTTTACGTGAGGGAAAAGATGTTTTGATTCTTGCAGTAGGAAGATCAGTGCAAGAGGCGATTAAGGCTATTAAAAGAGTTGAACAGGAGCAAAAAAACATATCAATTGCACTTGTAAATGCAAGATTTATCAAGCCTCTTGATTCAGATATGATACTTAATTTGGCATCTAAAATTAATAAAATTATAACTGTTGAGGAGCATGTTCTTGATGGTGGTTTTGGAAGTGCTGTATTGGAGCTTCTTTCAGATAGCGGGATATTTAGCAAAAGATGCGGTTATAAAATCAAAAGGGTTGGTATTAAAGATAGATTTGTAGAACATGGTCCACAAAATACTCTCAGGGCTGAGTATGAGGTTGATTCAGATGCTATTGTTAAGAGTATTATGGAGATTATTGGATAACGCAGCTAACGGCTTTATGAAAATTGAATAAAAGCAATAAAATACGACTCGATACCCTTTTGATTGAAAGGGGATTAATTCAATCTCGTGAACGGGCACGGGCTGTTATCATGGCTGGCAATGTGCTTATAAATGGCGTGCCTGTAGATAAGGCTGGAACAAAAGTCAATGCTGAGGCAGCAATATCTTTTAAAGGCAGTGATAAAAATGGCTATGGCGATATTCCATACGTAAGTCGTGGAGGGGTTAAACTTGCTAAAGCATTGAGTAACTTTCAAATAGATGTTACTGGAATGGTCTGTCTTGATATTGGTGCTTCAACTGGAGGATTTACAGATTGCCTTATTCAAGCTGGTGCTTCAAAGGTCTATGCTGTTGATGTTGGGTATGGTCAAATTGATTGGAAGTTACGTCAAAACCCTAAAGTTGTGGTGTTGGAAAGAACTAATATTAGGTATATGCCTTATGAAACCATTGGTCAGAGCGTAGATTTGATAACTGTTGACACATCATTTATATCTTTAAAATTGGTGGTTCCATCTTCTGAAAAATTTATGAAACCTGATACTTTAACCCTTGCCTTGATAAAGCCACAATTTGAAGCTGGTAAAGAGAGAGTTGGCAAGGGTGGCGTGGTTCGTGATAATATTATTAGAGACGAGATTGTAAAAGAGGTAGAACTCTTTTTCAGAGAACGAGGCTATGAGATAGGAGGTGTTATCGAATCTCCTATAAAGGGGCAAAAAGGAAATGTTGAGTTTATAATATCCATGAGATATTTAAATATAGAGTAGGCAATAACAATTAACACAAACTGGTAAAAACAATATCTTTCAAATCCAATGTTGTTTATTACTTTAATTTGAAAAGGAGCTGTAATGACTGAACAAATCGCAAAAATGAGAAATATCGCTCTGGCAGGGCACGGGGGTGCGGGTAAAACTTCTTTGGCTGAATCAATGCTTTTTAAAGCAGGGGTAATCAACCGCTTTGGAAGAGTTGAAGAGGGAAATACTGCTATGGATTTTCAGCCCGAAGAAGTTAGAAAACAGCAGAGTGTTAGTAGTTCTTTTCATAAATACACATGGAAAAAACATGATGTGTTAATCATGGATACACCAGGAGATCAAAATTTTGTTTCAGCAGCTGTAACCTGCATTCCTGGGGCTGATAGTGCTATTTTAGTGATTGATGGTGTCGATGGTCCAAGTGCAATGACAGAAGTGGTCTCATCATGTGTTGATAAATATAACCTTCCATCTGTTATTTTTATCAATAAAATGGATAAAGAGAGAGCAAATGTTCAGGCTGTGGCTGAGGCGTGCGAAAAAAACCTAAAGAAAAAGGCAATTATTGTTCAACTACCAATTGGTTCTGATTCCAACTTTAAGGGCATTGTGGATATATTGTCAGGTAAAGCATATACTTATGGCTCTGATGGAAAAGGACAACTATCTGAAATTCCAAGCGATATGGCAGATGAAGTGGAGGCTGCCCGCTCATCTTTTGTTGAAAATATTGCAGAACTTGATGATACGCTTTTAGAAAAATATCTTGAAGGAGAGAGTCTATCTGAAGAGGAGCTTATAAAAACATTTAGAAAAGGTATTCTTGCCTGTGAGTTCTCGCCCGTTCTTTGTGGCTCTGCCACAAAGTTGATAGGCATAGACCTTCTGTTTGATTTTATCAATAACGCCCTACCCTCGCCTCTTGATCGCGGTGCATGGATAGCCAAAGGTAAAAAAGGTGAAGATGTTGAAATAGCCCCTGACCCTAATGCTCCATTTTGTGGCTTTGTCTTTAATACAATTGTGGATCCTTATGCAGGAAGATTGTCTATTTTTAGAGTTATTTCGGGCAAACTTGGCAAAGAGGGTAATTTTATAAATATCAATAAAGATGCTAAAGAGAGATATACTCAGCTTCTTGAAATTCTTGGTAAAGAGCAAAAACCAATCACAGAAGCTCTACCGGGTGCTATTGTTGCTGTTGCAAAACTTAAAGAGACCTTTACAGGAGACACCATAAGCAACGATAAGTATATAACATTTGAGGCGCCAGAGCCGATGCCTCCAGTTATTTCGTTTGCAGTATCATCAAAAAATAAAGGTGAAGATGATAAAGTTCACGGTGCATTAAAAAAGATAATGGAAGAGGATACAGGGCTGCAATTAAAACGTGAGATTGAGACCAACGAGACTATTCTATCTGGTCGTGGTCTGGTTCATATTGAGACCACAATCGAGAAGATAAAACGCAAATTTAATGTTGATATGGAGATAAGCACCCCTAAAGTGCCATACAGAGAGACCTTTAAGAAAAAGGTTAGAGTACAAGGACGCCACAAGAAACAATCTGGCGGTCATGGTCAATTTGGAGATTGCTGGATTGTGCTTGAGCCAGGTCCAAAAAGCAGTGGTTTTGAGTTTATTGACAAAATTGTTGGTGGTTCAATTCCAAAGACATATATTCCAGCAGTTGAAAAAGGGGTTGTTGAAGCCTCTCAAAAAGGTATTCTTGCTGGATTTCCATGCGTTGATTTTAAGGTTACTGTTGATGATGGAAGTTATCATTCTGTTGACTCGTCGGAAATGGCATTCAAAATGGCTGGCTCAATAGCATTTAAAAAGGCTGCTGAACAGGCTGGAGCCACACTTTTAGAGCCGATAATGAAAATATCAATTGTTGTTCCTGAAGAGTTCACTGGTGATATTATGGGAGACTTGAACTCAAGACGCGGCAGAGTTTTGGGTATGGATACAGAAGGTTCAAAACAGGTTATCAATGCCCATGTTCCAATGGCAGAGATATTGAGATATGCACCTGATATTCGCTCAATGACTGGTGGGCGTGGCACATTTACACTTGAGTTTGACCATTATGATGAGGTGCCAGGCGATCTTGCAGCAAAGGTGATTGAGAAGATTAAGGCTGAACGAGAAGAGTAAAAAATCTATTTTTTTAAATGGGCGTAGCATCAAAATAGTTACGCCCTAATTACAACTTAAAATCTAATATATCCCGCCATTTACACCTAAAACCTGCCCCGTGATGTATGAAGCCTCATCTGAGCTAAAGAAAATAACAGCAGCAGCAACATCTTCTGGTTTTCCGACCCTTTTTGCTGGAATTGACTTTATAATATCATCAATTGCAAGTGTCTCAATCATATCGGTTTTGATAAAGCCCGGGGCAACTGCATTTACAGTTATGTTACGCGATGCAACCTCTTTTGCAAGAGCCTTTGTCGCTCCAATAAGACCAGCTTTTGATGCTGAATAGTTCACCTGCCCAGCAACTCCAATCTGTCCAGATGTTGATGCAATGTTGATAACCCTGCCAAACTGATTTTTTATCATGTTTTTAACAGCCAATCTTGTAATATTATAAAACCCTGTAAGATTTGTATTTATGACAGATTCCCAGCTATCCTGTTTCATCATAACCATTAACTTGTCATCTTTGATGCCTGCATTGTTTACTAAAATATCAATTTTGCCATGTTTTTGAATAATATATTTTATTGCAGCTTCAGATTGCTCTTTATCAGCAACATCAAATTGAATGGTCTCTCCCCTGCCCTGCTCTATCTCTGGTGTGCCCTGCCCTTTTATCATCTCTAATGTCTGATTTGCTGCATCTACATTGCTCTTATAGTTAATATAGACATACCTTCCAGTAGAGGATAGAGCAGTTGCAACTGCCCGTCCAATACCCCTGCCCGCCCCTGTTACAAGGGCAATCTGATTTAAATAGCTCTTATTTATCATGATTTTTATCCTACATCTATTTTATTGCCAATTTCTCGCAAAGGTTTTGACTCTTTTCTAAAAGCTACACTCTCTTTGATTTTAATAATTCTTACTCTATCAGGCAGATGAATGGCTTTTCCTCCTTTTTTTGAGTTAATAAGTTTAAGAGCATCTTCAATATGGTTAAATGTTATCTGTCTCAAATCGCCCTTAATCTCTTGAATTGCCCTTCTTATAAGCCTTTTTGCAAGAGCTTTATGGTTATCAATAAAGGCTCTTTTGTGAATAATCACCTCATTTTGACTCTCATCTTTTGGGGCTATAATAACGCTATTAAAGAGTTGCTCTATCTTCTCCTCTATCCAGCTATTTTCATCTGTGATTATTTTGCTCAATCTATTTAAAGATTCTGTAACTGAGGGGTTGTAGTTCTTTTGCAGATGGGGAATTAGTGAATGTCTTATCCTGTTTCTTAGATATGCCATATCGCTATTTGAGCTATCAACAATATACTCCTGATTTTTATCTCTAAGATAATCAAGAATCGCATCTCTTGATGCTTCAATCAAAGGTCTAATAATTTTTTTGCCTAAAATAGCCCGAACAGGTGGAATACCAGAAAGCCCCTTTATGCCTCCGCCTCTTAAAAGATTCATAAGCACAAGCTCTGCATTGTCATTACTATTATGAGCTAATGCTATTTTATTGTAGTTATATCTATCTGCTATTTCACTGTAAAATGAATATCTTACATCTCTTGCAGCCTCTTCAAAAGAGAGCTTTTTTTCTCTTGCAACTTCAGCTACATTAACTCTAATTGTGTGGCAAGGCAGATTATATTTTTGAGCAATATCAGCAACAAAATCTTCGTCTCTGTCTGACTCTTTGCCCCTAAGCAGATGATTTATGTGGGCAACTCCAATAGGGATAGATAGGCACAGCTCTTTGATGCAAAAATCTTTTATAAGCAGTAAAAGAGCCACAGAGTCAGCCCCTCCAGAGACTCCAATAAGAATAGAATCATTTAGTTCAATCATAGAGTAGTTATGGATAGTTTTTAGTGCTATCTCAACAAGATTTTTTGTATTTTCATCTATTTTCATCTATTTTAAAAATAAACCCTAATTTAGAAGTGTAATGACATTGAGCTTAAAAGATGTTATATAAATTCTAACACAATTTAGAATTTTTTGGAGGTAAAATTAACTTGAAACAAGATATTGAGCTATTAAATCAAATGAATATAAAAGCAAAACACTACAATTTAAAAGGCTTTACATTAATAGAGCTGATGGTTGTTGTGGTTATACTTGGAATTTTGGCAAGCATGATTGTGCCAAAATTGATGGGGCGGACAGATGAAGCAAAGATTGTGAAGGCTAAGGTCGATATTTCTGCAATTGAGACAGGGCTAAAGCTCTATCGCCTTGATAATGGCAACTATCCAACCACAGAGCAGGGGCTGCTTGCACTAATTCAAGAGCCGGGAACAGAGCCTCTGCCCCGCAAATGGAATAAAGATGGCTATATTGAAAAGAGTCAGATACCAAAAGACCCTTGGGATAGGGAGTATATCTATCTAAGTCCTGGACTTCACAATGATTACGATATTATCTCTTATGGGGCAGATGGGGCTCCGGGTGGTGAGGGTAGCGATGCTGATATTAAAAGTTGGGAGTTGGATTAGCTCTTTTAATAGCAAACACCAATCAAAATCTGGATTTACGCTGATTG
Source organism: Desulfamplus sp. (assembly GCA_015232465.1). GTDB lineage: Bacteria > Desulfobacterota > Desulfobacteria > Desulfobacterales > Desulfobacteraceae > Desulfamplus. The sequence continues at coordinate 1,583 of JADFZO010000063.1, read as the reverse complement.
AGCTGATTGTTGTGATTGCTCTGCTTGGCTCGCTTCTTTTTATGATTCTGCCAAAGTTTCGGGCATTTACACTTTTTGGCGATGATAGCCAAAGAGAGCTTAATGTTCTTATAAATACGATAAAAGAGCTAAAAAAGCGGGCTGTATCTGATGGTGTTGATTATATGCTCAATATAGATACCCTTAAATCTGAATTTTGGATAAGCTCTGAGCACTTTAAAAAGATGGATAAAAATATAGACAAAGCCAATAAAATACCGTTTCCTCAATCAGTTTATGTTGTTGGTGTTGAGATTTATGGGCTGTCTAATAGCCAGTTGCAAGATGAGTATTCTATTAGGTTTAGCAGATATGGATACTGCGATAAGGCTATTATACATCTTAAAAATAGAGAGACCAGAGAGGATATGACTATGATTATTGAGCCATTTTTAAACAGCGTTGAGATAGTTAAAAAGTATCTATCTTTTGCTCAATGTGGTTAACATATTCTATTTATTATCTTTTTTTTCTAAAGATTTGCAATAATCTGGGTAGAGCGTCTTCATACAGTCAGGGCAGATGCCGTGGCTAAACTTTGCATCAGTGAAACGGCTAACATAAGCCTCAACCTGTTGCCAATATCCAGCATCATCTCGCACCTTTTTGCAGCCAGCACAAATTGGCACAATCCCTCTTAATGTGTTGATCTGATTTAAAGCATCTTGAAGCTCTGCAACCTTTGTAGCAAGTGCTGACTGCATCTCAACAATCCTTCTGCCAACATCAACCCTTGCTTTAAGCTCGCCCATATCAAACGGCTTGGTCAAGTAGTCATCAGCCCCAGCCTCTAAACCAGCTATGATGTCAGACTTTTCGCCCTTTGTTGTTAGCATTATTATATATGGTCTTGCTGTTTCTAATTTATTTTTGCCTTTATTGGCAGCATCAACATCACGAATTTGACGCACGACCTCCAATCCATCAAGAAGCGGCATCATCCAATCAAGAATCGCAAGTTTAGGGGCATCGGGCTCTTTTAATTTGCTCAAAGCCTGAGCACCATCAACAGTTGCGACAACCTCATGCCCTATTCTATTTAAAACACCAGCAAGCAAAGTCCGAGATATTAAATCATCTTCTGCGATAAGTATTTTCATCTATTTTTTTATCTTCCTTAATTTGCGTTTTTGCTATATTCAAAATTTAAGTTTCAATTTAATAGCAGAATATTTAAGTTTATAAAAATCGTAACTACTCAGGCATAGTCATTAAATGAGAGCCAAGCGGGATAAAAGGGGTCCCTTTAAAAGCACTCTGGATAGCATCAATGACATTGCGGCTATGTTTTCGTACTGTAGAGATATATCCACGAATACGACAAAAGGCATCAGCTCCGTCATCGCTGCGGAAGGTTCCTGATACTTTTTGCTTGACCTTAATCATACGAACATCCCTTTCACCTTGATTATTACGGTTCCCGATTTATTCAAGAGCATAGCCACAATGCTCAAACCAGCCTATTATATCTTCTTTTGTAATTGTATTCATGGCATTAGATATGGCATGGCAGCAGTTAAAAATGTTGGCTCTGCTGCGATTGA
>JADFZO010000062.1 GCA_015232465.1 Desulfamplus sp. | reverse complement strand
CTGATTTCCCAAAATTTGTCGGTTTAACCGCCTCTATAGCACTCACATTAACAAGGATATCCTTTGATATTTTCTGTTCAAGAAGAATCTGACCTGATTTCACAAGATAAAAATTTTCAGCAGGATCTCCCTCATTAAATATGATCTCACGGCTTTCAACCTCCATCACATCTATTATAGGAATAATCTTCTCCAGCATCTCATCTGTGAGAAATTTCATAAACTCATTTTTTTGCAAATCTGATTTTTTTATCATCGCAATCTGATTCCTTATAATTATTTATAAACCCAAAGCTCAACTTATAATGAGAATGGTTTTTTAATTTAAAAGAGTAATCGTGTTTAAAACATTACATATAAAACAACAATAAAGAGTCCAGCAAATGCAGCATAAACCCCAATTGGAGATGTCCCATTTCTTAATGCAGGTGCAATAACCTCTTCATATTTATCTTTTCGCACGATAGGGGAGAGGATAAACTTTGTTAAGTTACTAACTGGCTCTAATGCAAAACGGTTCACGTATCCAGTAAAATCTTTAACAATAAGCTGATCAAGCGACTGATTTAATCCATTTAATATTTTTGCAATTCCAAGCTCAAGGGTGCGAAGAGGTTTTCTATAAAACCAATCTGTATCTATATTTATAGCTCGAATTTCAGCAGGGTAATAACCAGATTGAAGCAGTAAATAGAATGCAAAGATTCCAAACATAAGCAGTTGTAGCTGTCCAACTACATGGGCAGAGGTATATGGTATATAATCCACAGGATATGGGAGTATATTATACAAAGCTTGGGGAAATACGCCAATAAAGATACATAAAAATGCAGCAATACCCATGGCAATTAACATGTTTAATGGCGGCTCTTTTGCACGGATACCAGAGTCATGTCCAAAAAATGTGAAGTATGGCACCTTAATTCCCGCATGTGCAATAACACCAGCAGATGCAAATTGAAGCATGAGCCAAATATAAACTAAATGCCCGTCACCAGCAGCACTTATTATCATAGATTTACTAACAAAACCGCTAAATAAAGGAAATGCTGAGATAGATGCAGCCCCTATTAGACAGAACATACAGGTCAGAGGCATAGTTCTATATAAACCACCGATTTCAGTGCACTTTATTTTACCAGTAACATGAAGGACAGAACCAGCTGCCATGAACAGCAAGGCTTTATAGAGTATATGAGAAAATGCGTGAGCCACAGTGCCATTAATAGCGAGCTGAGTTCCAATACCAACTCCGCACATCATAAAGCCAACCTGATTGATGAGACTATAACCTAACACTCGGCGAATATCATTCTCAATTTCAGCATAAAATACAGGCAAAATAGTCATAAATGCCCCAAGCCATATAAGAAGCTCAGTTCCCGGAAAGGTTCTCGCCATTACATAAACAGCACTTTTAGTTGTAAAGGCACTTAAAAAGACAGCTCCAGTTACAGTGGCTTCAGGATACGCATCTTTAAGCCAAGGGTGCAAAGGTGGAATTGCAGCATTAACAGCAATACCAATAAATATAAGCCATGTTGACAGGCTATTTAGACTCATATTAACAATCTTCATAGAGCCAGTCTCATTAATGTAGAGTATAATACCAGCCAACAAGAATAGCCCACCAACAACATGAATCATGATATAGCGAAATGCTGCTGATTGCGATGCTTTAGTTCGTCTGGCAAGAATGAGAAATGTTGAGCCAATTGCCATAAATTCCCAAAAAATATAGAGCGAAAAGAGATCGCCAGCAAAAGTAACGCCCAACGCACTTCCAGCATAAATAAATCCAGCAACATGCTGAATGTCATCTTCAACTTGCAAGGCAAATATTACAGCGATAAAAGAGATTATTGTAAAAATATATCCAAAAGGAAGGCTTAATCTATCTACTTGACCTAAGATAAGATCGTAATCCATAAATTTAACCATCCAATTGCTACCTTCTGGCATACGCATCAAACTCATAAATGCCAAAATAGGGAGCATCAACATAAGTGCAGATTTCCATTTACCTTTAAAAAGTGGAATAAAAATAGCACCAATAATAAAAATCAATCCAGGGGGGAAGCCCGTATTTAAAATATTGTTAATCATAATATCTCTCGTCCCTTTTCGAAAAGACTCTCAGAAGTTTAGCTGTAAAAATGACTATAACACATGCAACAAATCCAAATACTGCATAAAAACCAGGCCAGTTTTCCCATTCAAAGTGTCCATGTTTATGGATAAAAAAATCAATCATAAATAGTATAAGAAGTGATGTAAAAAAAACTGTAAGCAGCCTTTTAACATTTTTAGGGTTATCAAATAGATTTGTTTTATTCTCTGATACTTCTCCTTTTTCTTCTTCCATAATCTCTAATTCCATAACAATAAATTGTAAATTTATAATGAGCTGATAAAAATAACAGCAAGATAAATAATGCTTACAGACAAAAATAGAAAAAATACTCTTTTATATCCTGGAACCTCTTCATAGGAGAGTTCGTCCATATCATCTTTCATTTTTAATTTCTCCCAAATACTTTAAATAGGTTACTAATCATAATATTATACCCCCATAATTGTCTGAACAGCAAGCGAAGCAAGATTTAAAAATGGCTGTGGATAGAAAAATAGCAAGATAGATATTGATGCAGTTATAACCAGCGGAACTACGCACCATAAAGGAGCCTCCTCCACCCTATCCTCAAATAGCACTTCATCAGCACTGCAGAAAAAAGCGTTGTAAAAAACTGGAAAAAAGTAGGCGGCATTTAAAAATGAGCTTAATAGAAGAACAATCAGAAAGATCAGGCTACCAGATTCAATTGTTCCAAGAACCAAGTGCCATTTGCTGATAAATCCACCGCAAGGGGGAAAACCAATAACACTCAAAGAGCCTATAAGAAATGCTGTCATTGTGATAGGCATACGTCTGCCAATACCCTTCATCTTGCTGATATACTTGATCCCAGTAGCACAAAAGATTGCACCAGCACAAAAAAAGAGGGTGATTTTACCAAATGCGTGCATAGCAATATGAAGTATTCCACCAGTCATACCAGACTTTGATAATAGCGCCACCCCAAGAATTATGTAGGAGAGCTGCCCAATTGTTGAGAATGCAAGCCTTCTTTTAAGCTCATCTTGAGAAAGAGCAATTAACGAGGCAACAACAATGGTAATTGATGCAATGGCACAGATTATTCCATTTATGTTAAAATCAGCAAGCACTCCAGTTCCGATAATTCCAGTCATAACTCTCACCACACTAAAAGCTCCAACCTTTACAACTGCCACTGCATGGAGAAGGGCACTAACAGGAGTTGGGGCAACCATTGCTGCTGGTAGCCATGAGTGCATCGGCATAATACCAACCTTGGCAAATCCGAACAAAAACATCATTGAAAGAAGCATTGCAAGCCCAGAATTTATATGACCCGCCATAACTCCATGAGGAGCAAAATCAAGAGTCCCTGTAAAGTGGTAGGTTATCAGCATTGCAGGAAGTGCAAGACCTATTGAGCCACCAAGTATATAGAGCAGATACTTTCTTCCAGAACTTCTTGCCTCTTTATCTTGATGATGGGTAACTAAAGGGTAAGTGGCAAGTGAAAGAATTTCGTAAAAGAGATATAAGGTAAGAAGGTTGGCTGAAAAAGCAACTCCAATGGTAGCTGAAATTGCAACTGCAAAGAATGCAAAGTAACGGGTCTGGCTATGTTCATCTAAAGATCGCATGTATCCCACTGAGTACAAAGATGTTACAATCCATAAAGATGATGCAACTAAGGCAAATAGCATTCCTAAGGCATCTACCCTGAAACTTATACCAACATCAGGGAATACTTGAACAAGTGTGTAGTTAATCGTCTTTCCATCAAGTATAATGGGCAGCATTGAAACAACAAGTAATAATTTGATTCCTGCAGCAGCAAATGTCCAGGCTTCCCGAATATTCTGTGACCTGCTCGAAATAATACCGGGAATCGCCAAAAGAGATACCAGAACAGCTAAAACAGGTTTTATAGATAATACAGTTTCTATTGACATGCTAAATAACCCCTTGAAAATGCTAAAAGACTCTGAGCGTGTTAAATAGTTTTTGTAAAAGTTCCAAATATACAGTTAAAATTATTTAAATATCAATTAACAACCTAATTGACTAAAAGGGCTAAAGAATTGATGAGGGTATAGCAAAGTTAATAATGTTATTTACAATTTGACCTGAATATAAACCTAAAACAACAAGCAAAATAGATACAGCCATAAAAGGGATTAACATTCCAAGAGGCGCCTCTTTGATAGTTTGCTCGTGCGTGTCGTGAGCAGAAGCCTCTTCTCCCTTATTGCTATGATTTGATGAGTGGTGATGGTGATCCTTAAAAGGCTCAAAATGGGCAATCTCAAATATCCTGAAAAAAAGTATTGCATTGACAAGAGAGCTAAAGATCAAAGCAGCAACAAAGAAATATTGCCCAGCAGCAATCCCTCCTGATATGAGATACCATTTGCTAAAAAAACCGCAAGTTGGAGGCACACCAACCACAGAGAGAGCTGCAACTGTAAAGCCAGCCATTGTAAATGGCATCTTTGCAAACATACCTTTTAAACTCTCTTGAGACTCTTCCCCAGTTTTCCACATAAATATTCCAGCAGCCATAAAAAGAGCAAGAGTCATTGCTGCATCATTTACTATGTGCAAAATAGCACCAGACACACCGATTCTGTTGCCAAGAAAAAAGCCACCAACCATATATCCAACCTCAGCAATTATGATATATGTAAGCATTCGCTTATAATCTTTTTGGGCAAGGGCTGAGAGTGAGCCAAAAATTATAGTTCCTATTGCTAACCAGACCATTAAATCAGATGTGTTCAAATAATCAAAAGTGTATTGCGGGGTAAATAGGGTAAGACAAATTCTGATCATAATATATATAGTTACTTTAGTGGTAAGAGGTGCTATCAATCCAGCAGCAACATTAGCAGATTCAGAATAGGCATTAGGTAGCCAGCCATGCAGAGGAAATATTGCCATCTTTATTAAAAGTCCTACCATACAGATAATAAAAGCAAACAGAATCATAGAAGAGTCAAGTATTTTTGGCATTATAGAGGCAATATCAGCCATATTCAAAGAGCCTGTGGCAATATAGATATATCCAACTCCAAGAAGGTAAAAAGTTGCACCAATAGTGCCAAGAAATAGATAGTTAAGTGTGCTCAAAGGTGCTCTATTGCTGCCAAGACCTATAAGGGCATAGCCAGATAAAGATGCAATCTCCATAAGAACATAAAGGTTAAAGGCATCACCAGTTGCCGTCATGCCAAGAAGACCAGCAGTAAATAGCAGATAAAGAGAGTTAAAGGCTCCAGCCTTATTTCTAAAAACTGTATCAATATTTGATTTGTTAGCAATGAAGTTCACAAAAGCTATAGATGTTATTAGCAATATGACCAAAGCACTTAAATGGTCAATAACATATACTATACCAACAGGGGCAGCCCACCCCGCCATTCTATACTCAATCGCAACACCTGTGCTCATAACTTGAATCATAAGCACAACAGATGATATAAAAGTTAGAAAAAGAGCTACGGCAGCAATTGGATAGGGTGCTTTTCTATTTTTCCAGCCCAAAAAGCCAGCAATTAGAGAGGCAAAAAGTGGTAGAGTAACTACTATTGCAGGAAGGTTAGATATAAGACTTGAATCGCCATCAAAAAAAGTCATAATATTATCAACTCCTTAAATTGTATTAGCCCTTTAATTCTATCTGTTTACGAATCTCATCCTCTTCAAGTGTGCCATACTCTTGATATACCTTAATAGCAAGTGCAAGAGCTACTCCCAATGTTGCAACTCCAACAACAATGGCTGTAAGCATCAAAACATGAGGAAGAGGGTTTATATAATCAGCAGCTTTAATAACAGACTCAACGCCATGACCGTGATCGTGTCCGTGCATTATTATAGGGAGTGTCCCACCTTTTTTATAACCAATAGATACATAAAAAAGGATCACCGCTGTCTGAAAAATGACCATTCCTACAATCTTTTTTACAAGGTTATTCTTTGCAACCATTGCATATAACCCAACCATCAGTAGAATAACATAAGTCCAGTAATTTGCTTTAGCAGCAATAAGAGATACAATATCCATTGATTCTAAAACCCTCGCTTTTTTATAACCCCTCGTCCTGTTTTCCAGCAGAAGAGAGATTATAATAAATCCATATCATTACAGCCATAACAGCCACAGCTACCCCTATCTCCACAATAAAAATGCCATGTGATCTTGCCATTATTCTATCTGTACCTAAAAGAGGTGCCAAAAAGCTATAATTTAGAAAATGCTCGCCTATAACCATGCAAAGAGCACCTGTCCCTGCATAGATAAATACACCAGTAGCGGTAAATATAGCAGCAGCTTTTTCTCCTAATCGCTTGATTGATGCCCTTAGATTGCTTGATATAGCAAACAAAATTATAGATGCCCCTATAACTACCCCACCCTGAAAACCTCCTCCAGGGCTATAATGACCATGTGCAACAACATATAGGGCAAATATTTGGATAAAATGGATCAAGAGTCTGCATGTAAAGTTTATAATAATATCATAAGGCACCCAGTTTGAATCAATACGTTTAAAAACATTTGATCCTTTAGGGTATCTATCTCCATCAAATCTAAGTGTAACACCTGTGGGTTCATGTAAATAATATCTACGTGTAACCTCTTTTGTTGGTATTCGTAAAAGCAGAAAACAGGCGAGTCCAGCAGTTAGAATAACAGTTGTCTCAAACATTGTATCATAACTTCTATAGTCCGCAAGGACAGAGGTAACAATATTAGGAACTGCAGTATCTTCTAAAGTGTGCTCAATAAAGTATGGCGATAGGTGAATTGATGCTGGAGATTTTGGATCGCCAAAATCAGGAAAATCTGATGTGAAAAATATAAGCAATCCGCCACAAAGTAAAATTGTTATTGTGCCAAGTATCTTCATCTCGTATTGATCCTTAAATATTTTACGATTTTCTTTCGTCAGTTTAGGTAACAATATTATTTTTTATGATCAATTTTATTTAATCTTTAGTTCTTCGCGTTGTGTGAAAAATAGCAGCAACACAAAAAACAGTGCTAACACCAGCTCCAACAGTTGCCTCAGTAAATGCAACATCAACTGCCCCCATAACAGTCCAAAGCAGACATAGAAGAAAACTATAAGCTCCTAACATTAGCGATGCACTCAAAAGGTCTTTGACTGTTATAGCAGCAAAAGCACTTATAATAACAAGCAACAAAACAATTAAATCAATTGGCAATATCATTTGTGTTCACCTTAATTATTTTATATGGATAAGATAATACTACAAGTTGCTATTTTATCTATTTACTGCTTTTTTTCCCATGGTTTAAGACCAGCTCTGATACCTGCATCCACAATGGCATGAGTTGCGGTGGGACTTGTAAGAAATATAAATACAATGATGAGTATGATTTTAATGGCGGACAAAAAGTTTCCTAAATTAAATTCATTGAGAATCAACAGTGCAAGTCCAGACATTGATAGTAGTAGTCCCATTGTATCAATAATACCTGCTGAATGGAGTCTCGAGTAAAAATCAGGCAGACGTATCATTCCAATTGAACCTACCAAGAAAAAAAATAAGCCGGCTATAATAAGCACGCCCGCAATATAAATTATCATTATTCCATCTCCTCTGTAAGTCCTTTTCGTTTATGAAAATATCTCGATGCAGCAAGCACTGCAATAAAGTTTAAAAGGGCATAAGCAAGGGCAATATCAATAAACATATCAACCCTTTTGTACATAAATCCAATCATAATCAAGAGAACCGTAGTCTCGGTGCCAATAGAATTTACACCCATAAACCGATCAAGCACTGTCGGACCAACAACAGCCCTGTAAAGTGGAATAGCCATCAACATAGAAAGAACAATAGCCGAATAAAAAATCAGATTATCCATTATCTTTAAATTCCCTTAAATATTAGGTATTATAAGTTATAGCACAATCACTCCTATAATCTAAACCATGGAGGTAGCGGCTTATTTTTATAAATACTACTCTTTACTCTGCAAATAATTTTGCAACTTTTTCACCCATATCACCGGGAAGTGCTTCTGCACATTCATCATCAATGGCGTGAACTACCATGTCTCCGTACATGTTGGCAACAACTGTTATGGTGCCAGGTGTCAATGTGATTGAATTGGCAAATGTTACAATCCCCACATGATCTCTTATCCTACTCTTTATCTTTATAATTTTAGGATTGATTTTATTATGGATATCAGGACTAAAAATAATAGGAAACATGTGAATAGTGGAGAGCACGATCTGCCACAGTAGCCATGGGATATAGAGTGTAAAGCCTATAAAGAGACGACTAAACTTTGCTACATCATGTGTTACAATAAGCAGATCAGATGTGATCCATGATACTAAAAGACACGAAATCACACCAAGAGATATGTGAAATAGATCAAATTTTCCTGAAAAAACAACCCAGAAAAGGAAAAGAAAGGAAAATGTGAAACAAAAAGTAATCATTCGCTGTCGTGTTTTCAATATAAACTCCATAAATATAAGGTTTACATTAATTATATTACTAATAACGAGATATGCTTCATAAATTTTGTGAAAGTTGAAATATTAGAAAAAATAGAAAAGGTCAAGCATTTAATTTGTTTTTTTTACATAAAATTTAATAGATAAAGGCAAAGATTACTATGATTTTTCTGACAATAATATCATAAAAGACCAATTTCCCAATTCCACAGCCCCTCTCTTGACTTTATATCAACACTTTTAGGGGTGTTTTCTTCAATGGTTAAAAAAAGTTTATATCCTGCATCTATCAGTTGATCTTTTATGCCCCTCAAGTCTAACTGCCAGTTAGGAAAGACCCAGAAATTATCATCTCGCTGTTCAACCCAAGCCCCCTCCCCTCTTGGGCTTGTGAAGAGCTTATTTGGCGATATTTCATCAGATACAACCCTTGAGATCGCAAGCGGAAAAAAACCCTTTAGAACTATCCCAAGTGGTAGCGTAGATTGTAAAGCGAGGTTAGCATAATCTTGTTTGCCAAGCTCAGGGCTGACAAAAACTCCAGAAAATCCCAACTCTTTTAATCTATCTATGTAGGATTTGTTGGCGATATTGCAAAATGGTCCAGCCCAGAGGTTTAACTGCTTGATACTAAATTTATCAAAAGTATCTTTTATCTGCTTAAAAACAGCTATCTGCCAAGGCATGTTAAGAACAAAATTTTTAGCTCCAGCAGATAGAGCAATCTTAATAGTTTCATAAAAAATATCTTGCTTAAATGTCCAAACTACTGGCGGTAGAAACCACCAAATTTCTTTAATTTTTTTATAAGAACAGCGATTTATTGACTCTTTTGATAGCCATAGCCCCTTAAAATTATCTCTGCCAACTGTTTTTATTTTTGCATCTTCTCCAGAAAGGAAAATATCAGAAAAATTTTTGTTTGGTAAAAAATTGTTTTCAGATTTTTTTGATAAACTGCCCAAAGAGCTATTTTCGTAGATACTACATTCGCTCTCTTGAGGTCTAACATCTGGGGAGCTATATTTATTAAACTCAGCTTCAAGCTCGCCAATAATCTGCCAAACCTCTTTTTCTCGCCTATCAACTATAAATACAGGTGTCCCCTTTTTAAAACCCAATCTTTTGGAGTAATTACGATCTTCTGGTTTTTTTAAATTTTCCCCTCTTCTCTGATTAATATTAATAATAAATCGCCCTTTTTTAGGAATTGGCATCATAACACGCTCTATTGCATGAAAAGAGTCATCTTCATAGCCAATTCTTAAAAGATCATCTTTTAAAAGAGCCTCTCGAGTAATAAAATTTGGAGTATTTGGCTTTAAATTTTCGCCTCCATATCGCACACGACCGATAAAAAGACCAGAGCCAGTCTCTATATCCTTATCTTTTTTTAAAGGATTAATGGGATTTTGAGGCAGCAGATTATAGTGAGTTGCAGCTCTGCCAAGGGCATACTCTAAAAACGATAGAGCAACCTTTTTTTGAGCTGGATCATCGCCGTGATCTCGTAGCATCTTATAGGCTTTGACTGTGTAAAAGACATAATGAGGACTCTTTTTTCTCCCCTCTATCTTCCATGTTGTTACACCTTCAATATTTTTTAATACTTTGACAAGCACATCAGCAGAGAAATCAAGGCTTGAAAAAAATCTCTGCTCACTAACTTGCCATTTAACTTCTTGAGATTGAAGTTCATTTAATGCTAAAGACTGCTTGTAGAGCCTTCTGCATGGCTGAACACACCTTCCACGAAGACCGCTTTTCCCTCCAAACCAGCTACTCCAATAGCATCTTCCAGAGACAGCGTAGCAAAGAGCACCATGGATAAACACCTCAAGTTCAAGACCTTCGGGTCTATTAGCTGCCATGAACTTTATTTCGTCAATCGTAAGCTCACGAGGCAGAACAACTTTGCTAAATCCAATATCTTTAGCAACCTCAAGCCCCATTGCAAATGAGCAGTTCCCAAGTGTTGAGAGGTGAAATTCACCCTTAAATCCAGCTTTTCGTGCAATTTCAATAAGAGCTATATCTTGCAAAATAAGTGCGTGTGGACGAACATATTTGGCAAGTTTTGCAACTGTTTTAGCTGCCTGTTCAAGTTCATTTTGTTTAACTAAAGAGTTAAAAGCAACATAAACTTGAATATTTTTGCCCCTTGCAAGTGCATTTAGCCTTGAGAGCTCCTCAATGCTAAAATTATTAGCCTCCATGCGAGCTGAAAAATTTTTCAGTCCACAATAGATAGCATCAGCTCCAGCAGCAACAGCAGCAAGAAACGAGTATTTATCACCCGCAGGTGCAAGGATTTTTGGCTTAATGATTTTTGGCATTTTTAATAAATTTCAAACTCTTTATTTTAATTTGGCGATATTGAGCTTTTGACCTAAAATACGAACCTTTTTTAGTAGCTTAAATATAGCCTCAGGCATACCTTCTGGAAGATCAACTGTGGTGTAATCATCATAGATCGTAATATTGTTGATAAATTTGCCCTCTAAGCCAGCCTCATTTGCAATTGCTCCGACAATGTCGCCAGCTTTAACTCCATCTGTTGTGCCAACTGAGAGCTTAAAACGCTCCATACCTTTGGCAACTTGAAGTCTCTTTTTATCCTGATTTTTATCTTTCTCTTTATCTTTTGGTTTATCATCTGGTTTATAATCTTTATCTTTTAGTTTGTCTTTTAGTCGAACCCTTTTCTTAGGCTCTTTTTTCTCTTTATCTACATTCTGGTCATCATCATTAAGAGCCTCTCTTTTTTCAGATTCAGGCAAAAACAGAGGCTTACCGCCATTAACCATCGCAGCAAGTGCAGCAGCAACATCTAATATTTGCACATCTTGTTGGTCTAAGAGATACTCTTCAATAAGATTACGAAATTGCGTGATCTCGCCAGATGCTAAATTATCTGTAATTCGCTGTTTAAAGGCAGAAATTCGCCTGCTTGTTATTGCCATTGTGGTTGGCAACTTCATCATTTCGATCTTTTGACGAGTTGTCTTTTCAATAACCTTTAACATCCACATCTCACGAGGAGATACAAATAAAATTGCATCTCCGCTTCTGCCAGCCCTGCCAGTTCTGCCGATTCTATGAATATACGATTCTGCCTCTGTTGGAATATCGTAATTTATAACGTGGCTTATTCGATCAACATCTAAGCCTCTTGCAGCAACATCAGTTGCAACCACAATATCAATCTTGCCATTTTTAAACCGCTCAATTGTCCGCTCTCTTGATTTTTGGGCAATATCGCCGTTCAATGCCTCTGTTGCATATCCGCGAGCCTCTAACTTTTCAGCAAGCTCAACAGTCGCTGTTTTTGTCCTGACAAATACGAGAATTGCATCAAAATCTTCAGCCTCAAGAATACGAGTCAAAGCCTCAAGTTTATCTGTCCCTTTAACCATCCAAAAACGCTGATGGATTGTATCAGCAGTCATGGTTTTAACCTGAATCGTAACCTCTTCAGGATTTTTTAGGTATTTACGTGCAATAGACCTAATAGCAGGCGGCATGGTTGCTGAAAAAAGAGCCATCTGACGCGACTCTGGAGTCTGATCAAGTATCCATTTTACATCATCAATAAACCCCATTTTGAGCATCTCGTCAGCCTCATCAAGCACTAAACAGGTAAGCTCGCTCAAATCAAGTGTGCCTCGTTTTATATGATCCATCAATCTTCCTGGAGTTCCCACCACAACATGAACCCCTCTTTTAAGCTGCCTGAGCTGAACATCGTAAGATTGTCCGCCATAAATTGGAAGAACATGAAAATCCTTCATTCGTGAGGCGTAACCTTTAAAAGATTCAGCCACTTGAATTGCAAGCTCTCTTGTCGGGGTGATTACAAGCACCTGAGGATTTCTCTTTTTTAGATCGATTTTAGATAAAAGCGGCAGTGCAAAAGCCGCTGTTTTGCCAGTGCCAGTTTGAGCTTGACCAACAACATCTTTTCCAGCCACGATATGAGGAATGATTAAAGATTGAATTGATGTTGGACTCTCATATCCAATCTCATCTAAAGCTCTTAAAACTGCTTTAGATAGATTCATTCCACTAAATTTAAATTGGTTCAAATCTGAATCTTTATCATTGCCATCATTGCTGATTGATATTTCCGCCAAATTATCAGAGTTATCAGAATTATTATCAGATTGATTGCAAGAAGAGGGGTTGTCAAGCTGTTCATGTTCAATAGCAGGCTGGGTCTTGATTTTATGGCTTTGTTTGCTGTTTTCCTTAGACATTATGTAGTAACCTTAAAATATAGTTCATTAAAAATATCATTAAAATATATAAATTAAACTTAAAGCTCAAAAGACTTGAAATTTTTTTAATAATATTGTTTTTTTAGTAAATTCACAATGTTTTTTTAATTACACTATAGATTTAAGAGGCTATTTATGAAAAGGCAATTCTCAATTTTGATTATAATTTTATCTGCTCTTACATCTATTTTTGTAACAAAGCTCGATTGTTATGCAGAAGATGAGCTTGCTGGTAAATTGGTCTTTTCAAAGGGAGTCGTGCTATTTTCTCTTGATAAGGGTAAAAATTGGTCTCCTGTAACACCATCAATGGAATTTCCAGAAGGAGCTTACATCAAGGTTGAAGCTGATGGAGAGGCAGCTTTAATGTTAAGTGATAAATCACAGATACGACTTGCTGCTGGCTCTATGCTATACTTAAAAAAGAGTGGTTCAGCCCCGGGTGAAGAGGTTGATAAACCTGGTGCTGTTGATCTTTTTTCTGGTAAACTCTGGTTTAGAAATAAACGTAAAGGCTCAAAACCAGTTTTTGGAACGCCTGTTGTATCTGCCAGCATTAGGGGAACAGAGATGGCTTTATCTGTTGGAGAAGATGGATATTCTGAGGTTACTGTGCTTGAGGGGCAAGTGTTGTGCAGCAACTTGCAAGGCGAAGCTATTATAAAAAGAGGTGAGGCTGTAACAGCAAACAAAGGTGAAGCCCCAGTTATAACAAAGCTCTTAAAGCCAGAAAATAGCGTTCAATGGCTTTTGCTCACGCCTGATATAATAGGACCTGCTGATAAAAATAAGGAAATATTGAGCAATATTGACAAAAATGGAATCGAGATTGCCCAAAAGGCTATGGAGCTTTTTGTTCAAGGCGAGAATTTAGCTCTTGAGACTGCACAAAAAGCTGTGAACATTGCACCAAGTCGAGCTGCAACTCATGTAGCATTGGCAACAATTTTGCAATCAAAAGGTAAATTTCAAGAGGCTTTAAAAGAGGCTAAAAAAGCTCATGCTTTTGATCCTCAATCTGTGCCAGCTTTAATACGAACAGTAGAGCTTCTTTTAGGACTTGATAAGATTAAGAGTGCAGAGCAATTAATAGCCTCATTTAAATCAGCCCCTGATAAAATAGATGATGATACAAAAATCAAGATGCTAAAAGGCTACATTGCCCTCATAAATCTTGATTCAACCAAAGCAGAAAAATTTTTTAAAGAGGCAATTGAGCAAAAAAGAGATTTTGCATCAGCATATTTAGGTCTTGGACTTGCATTATATCATCAAAAAAGAGTAGCCGAAGGTCTTGAGAACATGGAGAAAGCCTCTCTTCTTGAGCCTCTTGCAGCATATCCTCATAACTATCTTGCCAAAGCTCAGTATGAACTTGGAGAGAGATATGAGGCAGAGATTGAGCTTAAACGTGCTGCAACTCTTGATCCTTATGATCCTACCCCCTACATGTATCTTGCAACAATTCTTGCTGATAACTACAGACCAGGTGAGGGGATTAAATCATTAGAGAGATCAATAACTCTTAACGATAATAAGCTAATGAGCCGTTCTCGCTATCTTCTTGATCAAGATAGAGCTTCTAAAAATATATCTCTTGCTTGGTCATTAACCACAATGGGGCTTTATGAGTGGGCAGATGCAAAGGGCGATCAAGCTGTCTGGGACGATGAGTCAAACAGCAGTGCTTATCTATTTAGAGCATCAAAGGCACAAATTATGGGTCAGCTTGATGCAGATACAATTGGGGATATGAAAAGGGCTGAACTCTTAAAGCCAGTTAATGCCAATACATACACAAGCTATAATAACTATCAAAATCTCCTTGAAACCCCTAAAATGCAAGGCGATATTACATTAAATATTGGTACAGACAAAACATGCAATGGAGCAATCAATTTAAATGGAGGAGACACAACAACCGCATTTACTGCCTCTACAAACTACAGCACAACAGATGGACCAATTGATAATAGCGGCAAAAGCTCTTTGGAAGGCAAGGTAACAGTAAAAAAAGCATTAAGTTTAGGGCATGAAATTATTGCAAGTGCCAATACTTACAAAAGAGATATGGAAGATATTTCACCATGGCAAGATAGCACTATTGAGCCATCAAATATAGAGCAAGAGGCTGATAGGATTTATGGCTCAATGGGATACCATTGGCATCAAGGGGCTGGTGTTGATACTATGGCTCTATTGCAATATCAAAATTATGATGGAGATGAAATATCTATAACTGAAAAATATTTGTCATCTTTGAGCAGAACCCAATATGAAAAAGAGACTTGGAGAGGTGAAGGCAAAACTTTAAGGGGCGAGGTGGTTCAACTCTTTAAATTTTCCAATGATACAGTTGGGTTACATAGCCTATCTGCTGGAGTTGCTGGCTCAAAAAATAGCTCTTCATGGGATTTAGAGTCAGCCCTATACTACGAGCCTCCTTTAATCACCAGAGAGCCCTCAATCTCTAATAGTGATGATCCAGATAAAAAAGAGGGACGCATTTTTATAAGAGATATATGGTCATTATCAGACTCGTTAAGGGTTGATGCTGGTTTAGCATGGTCAAATCTTGAAAATATATTTTTAAAATTTGATAATCAAAAGAGTGAAAAAGAGTTTGAAGATAAAGATTATTGGCTTCCGCATTTAGGTTTTATGTGGCAAATGTCCCAGTCAGACACAATAAGGGCAGGATATTTTAAAGAGTCAGAGCCTCAATATTTAAGTGGAACATTGCAACCAGTTGAGATGGCGGGATTTTCAAGGGTATTTGGCTCTTTGCAAGGGACACAAACTGAGTTTTACGGCATAGGCTGGGATAGACAGTGGTCATCTCAACTATTTACAAGAGCAGAAGTGTACCACAAAAATAGGCAATTTCCAGCCCTCTTTACATCACACGGTGGTAATGTTGGGACACTTGAAGAGAGGCTTAACCGTTTGTGGCGTGAAGAGAGTCAAGATGTTGGAAAATTTACCCTTGAGTATCTTATAACTGACCAGCTTGGAATGGCTATTACATATCAATTTAGAGATCACAACACAGAGAGCGGAATTGATAGAAATCGAATAGACAATGATTTTGGGGCAACTTTTACATGGGTTCACCCTTCTGGGTTTAGGCTACAAAATAGCTGGTGGTATATGAATCAAAAGGAGAAGAGTGGTTATCTAAATCCTGTTCAAGATGATTTTATCATTGCAAGTATCTCTGCTGAAAAATCTCTTTTTGATAAAAGGCTGCTTCTTGTTGCTAAATGGGAAAATATCTTTAATGAAAAATATAGCTACCTTATCTCAGACACCACAGAAAGCTCACAGCTCCCGTGGCAAGGCTCTTATGGAGTTGTAGGATTACAGTGGAATTTTTAGGTATTTTTTATATGGTTTATTTAATGATTTTTAAAGGTATAAAATCAAACCCTTTAAAAATTGCGAATCATAATATTTTAGGAGGCAAAATGACTTACATTAAACGTAGTACTATCAAACAATTTAGAGTATTCATAGTTTTTATTCTGTTTTCATTTTTTACAAACTCTGCGTTTGCCCTTATGGATCCCCATTTTGCCCTGTTCCAAATACAGGGCAAAATGGGGATTACACAACAATATAAAGCCCATATTTTTTTAGTATTTTAAAAGCTCTATTTAAAATAGATAATCAAAATCGTGTTGTTTTTTTAGGAGATATTTATGAATCGCTTTAAGATAAACCTGCAATGTTTTGCTTTATTCTTCTCACTTTTTTACTTTTTTAATCAAGATATTACATGGGCAGTAACTCCATCTGTAAAAACTACAGAACATTCAATAGCTCTTAAGAGTGACGGTAGTGTATGGGCTTGGGGTGTTAATGAAAGTGGTCAGCTTGGCAACGGAACTACAACCGATAGTAGTGTTCCAGTTCAGGTAAAAGACTCATCAGGAACTGGATTTCTTACAAATATTACTGCTATTTCAACAAATACTGGTTTTGGTGGTCATTCAGTTGCCCTGAAAAGTGATGGAACAGTATGGGCTTGGGGAAATAACTATCGTGGTCAACTTGGTAATGGAACAACAGGAGTAACGCCCAACCCTTTACCTGTGCAGGTAAAAGACTCGTCAGGAACAGGATTTCTTACAAATATCATTGCCATTGATGCTGGGAGTAATTATGTAATAGCACTTAAAAATGACGGCACTGTATGGGGCTGGGGGGAATGCGGCTCGGGGCAGATTGGTACTGGACACACAGGATGGTATAATCTTCCACAGCAGGTAGTCGATTCATCAGGAACAGGATTTCTTACAAATATAATTGCCATTGATGCTGGAGCTGAGCATACAGTTGCATTAAAAAATGATGGAACTGTATGGGCTTGGGGAGGAAATATTTATTATAAACTCGGTGATAGTACTAACGTGACAAGAACGCTTCCTGTTCAAGTAAAAGATCCATCTGATGGTTCTACTTTTCTGACTGGAGTTTCAGCAATTGCAGCAGGGCAAGACAGCACAGTGGTGCTGAAAAGTGATGGAACAGTATGGGCTTGGGGGCACAACTTGGTTGGTAATCTTGGAGATGGAACGACAACTGATAGAATTAACCCTGTGCAGGTAAAGGATACATCAGGCACAGGTTTTCTGACAGGCATATCTGCAATTGCAGCATCAAATGGACACATACAAAGTGAGCATGTAATAGCTTTAAAAAATGATGGTACAGTATTTACATGGGGATTTAATGGCAGAGGCCAGCTTGGTAATGGAACAACAACAGGAGGAACGCCCAACCCTTTACCTGTGCAGGTAAAAGATCCAACAGGTACCAGCTTTTTAACAGGAGTATCATCAATTACTGCGGGAACTTTTCACTCAATCGCAGTAAAAAGTGACGGCAGTGTTTTGGCTTGGGGTAAAAATGACGGCTACAATCTTCTTGACGGTACCGTTGTGCAGAAAACCCTGCCTGTTTATTCAAACATACAACTATATTTCCCAAATGCCACTACCCTTGCTGCAACTTCTATCACAACAACCAGTGCTACTTTAAATGCAACTG
>JADFZO010000061.1 GCA_015232465.1 Desulfamplus sp. | reverse complement strand
TGGGAAAGGTCTTGTCAAGCTGGGACATTGCCCCGCCAACAGATGAACCCTTTTCCACAATGTAAACATAATAGCCTGAGTTGGCGAGATCAAGGGCAGAGAGCATTCCTGATATGCCCCCTCCCACCACCACTACTGACCCTGTTACGTTACTTGTCATCTTAAAACTCCTGATTATTATTGTTTTTTGGTTTTATTAATTAACGCTCTTACTCTGGTAAATATTGCCTATCTAAAATCTGTTCTAAAGAGAAAGGTGATTGAGCAGCAAATGTTGATTTAGGTAAATTGGTCTCTTTGACAGCAAATAAAACAGCTTTAGTGTATGCCTTTTCAAACTGATGATCTAACTGATGTTTTAAGCTTGGGCTATCTTCTATCAATTCAAGCACCTCTGCCCGCTGCTCTTCAATAGTTGCAAGCCAACTGTTAGAGCGTCTTTCTGGTTGATAGACCCATTTTAAAAGATGTCCTAATAGCAGAGTCAATCTATTTATAAGCTCACGCTTTTCACTTCTGCCCATGCTCTCTAACTCCTCAATCAAATTTGAAATATCTAAATGGGCAAATCTTCGAGATTGCAAAATATCTGACTGCTCTTTTGTCCAAGCGTAAAAATCGTGCTCATAAAGAGTCTTTTGTTCACTGGAAAATTTCTCTTCACAAATAGAGTTATCTTTGTGTAAAGCTATTAGCATAAATTCACCCCATTTTATAACGCAGTTTGACATAAATTCTTTCAAAAAACATTAGCCTTTAAAAGGTTAAGTTGTCAATATTAAATAGACCATATTTAAGATGTTATTATTACCGAAAATTATTTTCCATTTATTTTCCAGAAATTTTGACTGACGTTATAGTTTTTGGTATGAATTAATTGATTTTAAAAAAAATTCTATTTTTTTGCCAATAACTTTTATCAAGGGATAAAAATGTCTGCAAAAGATTTAATGACACCATCAATGCTGGCAAAAGAGCTAAATACAGGTAGTGCAACTGTCAGATTTTGGTTAAATAGATTCAGCAAATGGATTCCATCTATCTCTGTAAATGGGGATAAGCTCTATGATGCAGATACTCTAAAAACACTTACTTTCATCTCAGATAAGATAAACTCTGGTATGGTTATAAGTGAGATTGAAAAGGCTCTTGATAGTGAAAATAGAAACAATATTGAAGAGAATCTCCAATCACAATTTCAACCTTTTATCTCTCCGTTTCAATCGGCAATGGAAGATATTTCTTCAATCAACTCAAAGAATCAAGAGTTGTTGCTCAATAATGAGGGGATAAATTTAATCTCAACCCTTTTTGAAAAATTTTATAGCCAGCAAGAGAGAGTTGCTAAAGCACAGGAGCGTAGAGCAGCAGCAGAGGAGTTAAAAGCAGAAGCAGAGCAAAAAAAGGCTCAAGCTCTTGAAAAGCGTGCAGATGCAGAGATTGAAAAAGCTCATGCAATGAATAATCTTGCAGATGCAATTAAATCTATATCTGCAAATTTTCTAAACTCTATGCCGCCAGCTCAACAAGTTCAGCCTCATGATCCTCCTGATTTATCTATATTGATTGATGAAGAAAAAACAGATTTTGAAGATGAAAAAGATGATGAGATTGATGATCTATCTGCTCTAATTGATGATGAGGGCTATGATACAAATGAAGTTGAAGAGATAGAAGAAAATATAGATGATCTATCTGCCCTAATTGATGATGAAAATGCAAGTTTTGAAGATGAAAAAGATGATGAGATTGATGATTTATCTGCCCTAATTGATGAAGATAGCGACTATGAACAACATGATATTAAGCCAGACATACTTGATAGTGATATTGACAATCTTATGTCGCTTATTGACGATGATGTAAAAAATTTAGATACTGAAGAAAAAGATGATGAGATTGATGATCTATCTGCTCTAATTGATGAGGATGAAATATCAGCAGAAGAGGAGCTTACCCCCAATATTTTAGATAGCGATGTTGATGATCTTCTCTCTTTAATTGGCGATGATAACCAGACCAATCAAGAAGATTTTTTATCAACCAGTGGTCAGACATCTTCTCAAACTCCAAAAGTTGATAAACCAAAGGCATCATTAGAGGATAATTTTGAAGCGTACAAATCAGAAGTTATTAACATCATTATAAAATTAAAAGAAGATGGATATAGTGTTGATGAAACTACTGATATTTTAAATAACGAAGATATTAAGCCTTTATCGGGCAAAAACAGATGGACTACAAAAATGATAGCTAAAATATATAACTTTATAGAGGCTGCAAAAAAGTAGCCATCCTTAGATTTAAAAAAAGTTGTTTGAAAAATGGTCAAAACATTAGAGTATAAATTTTTAAGGAAAAAGGGCTAAGGGATGCAAAAAAAATTAGAAAACAAGACAAGCACATCGCCAAATGAGATAGAGGGAAAATATCTCACCTTTTCTCTTGCTGGTGAGGAGTATGGTATTGGCATTTTGCAGGTAAAAGAGATTATTGGTATGATGCCTATAACATCTGTTCCAAGAACGCCAAATTTTGTTAAAGGTGTTATTAATCTAAGGGGGAAGGTTATACCAGTTATAGATTTACGACTTCGATTTTCAATAGCAGAGAGCGAATATACAGAGAGAACCTGCATTATTGTTGTTGAGATAACTGCTAATTATGGTGAGATGGTTATTGGAATAGTTGTGGATTCTGTATCTGAGGTGCTTAACATAAAGGGTGAAAATATTGAGGATTCACCCTCATTTGGGACAAGCCTTGATTCAGAATACATACTTGGCATGGCAAAGCTCGATAGTGGTGTAAAAATTTTGCTTGATATTGATAAGGTTCTCACCTCTGATGAGATGTCTATAATTGATAAGGTTAAACAGCCGTAAATAGGCTTTTTTAGTTCATGTTTCCTGAGCTATAACCTGCTAAATCAAGAGAGACAAATCTAAATCCATGCTCTTTAAAAAAAGATGTTATCTTTTGCCTTACGCCATCTTGAGCCATAAGTGCAATAGATTGAGGCTGACATTCGATTCTTGCAATATAGTTTGGGTTTATGGTGCTGCAATTTGAGCTGTTATTATTAAAAGATAAAGGGTGGTAAGTGTGGCAACGAACACGGATACCATAAAAACCAAGACTATTTAAAAACTGTTCGCATGATTCAATTAAAATCAATTTTTGGGCAGTAATAGTTTCACCGTATGGAATCCGAGTTGCAAGACATGATTGAGACGGAATATTCCAAGTCGAAAGACCCATCTCTTTTGAAGCCTCTCTGATTTGACTTTTGGTCATTTGAGCCTCAACTATAGGTGCGAGGACGCCCATCTCTTGAGCAGCTTTAAGACCAGGACGATAGTCGTTTAGATCGTCCATATTTGCACCATGCAAAAGGGTATCAAAGCCAAGTTGAGCTGCTTTTTGTTTTAGCTCGCCAAATAGCAATTTTTTACAAAAATAGCATCTATCTTTAGAGTTTAGAGTAATCTTGGACATACTCATAACATCAACTTTAACGATAACATGCAAAATACCAATATCAACTGCAATTTTTAAGGCTTTTTGCAACTCTTCGCGTGGTTGAAATGCACAATCAGCAGTAATAGCAATTACATTATTTGGGCAGATAATTTGTGCTATGGCTGCAAGAAAGGTGCTATCTACGCCTCCTGAAAAGGCAATTGCAAACTTTTTGTGTTTTTTAAGTATTTCGTATAATTTAGTCATAATTTAAGGTTTGAGTTTAATCTCGAATTAACAAAGTGTTTACAAGAAAACAATTATTGTATATATTTTTTGAAAATTTTGATTACATTCTAATAATTTATGTAAAATAATCTGTCAAGTTTCGATTATAAAGGGGTAATATGGCAACGACAAAAAGAAAAAATACCAAGAAAAAAAATACAACAGAACAATCTGACGATAAAAAGACAGATGCAAAAAAAGCAGCTCAACCAAAACAGTCAGACGAACAAATCGTTCAAGAGACGTCAGAAAATATAGATATAGAAGCCTCTTCTTCCAAAGAAGCTTTTATCGCCGAAGAGGCGGAAAAAGCTCGTATTGCTGAAGAAAAACGACTCGCTGATGAGGCAGAAAAAGCTCGTATCGCTGAAGAAAAGCGTCTTGCTGATGAGGCGGAAAAGGCTCGTATTGCTGAAGAAAAACGACTTGCTGATGAGGCAGCCAAAAGAGCTAAGATGATAGAGAGCAAAATAAAAGAGATAGCTGCTAAAGAGGCTACTGAATCAATTAAAGCAGAGATTGCAGAGCTAAAAAAGAGACAAAATTTAGCTCCAACATGCTCTTGCGATGAAAAAGATAGAGTTCCAACAGCCATAAAAATAGCTATAATCTGCTTTTTTATCCTTGCTGCTATTATTCTTAAAGCAAGTTTTGATAACAGCAATAGCTATTATCTGTGCGATACTTCAAGAGGTTTAGATATTTGGCAGGGCGATTTTTCACCTATGAGTAAATCTAAAATTGCATCTCTTGAAGGGCTTGATATTCCTGATGCTATGAAGCAACCATACAAAAAAGAAGAGGTGTTCCCAATTCCATTTAACTACTATCTTGATAAAGCTGATGCAATTATAAACGCAGGCTATCCATTTGATTTTGATAAGATTAACAGCTATATTGACAAAGCATCTGAATTTATATCAAAGCCAGAAGATAAATTTATTATTGAAGAGTACATTCAAAATATTAAAGCTGCACAAGGCTTCGTGCAAAACGCAAATATCGCAATTCCATCACGAGCTCTTGAAAATGAAAACAAAGATAATACAGCGATTTTGCCAGACCACTCTGAGATGCTAAACCATTTAGATTCAAAGCCAACTGAATCTGCTGCTCCTCTTGTCGATAATGAGAAGGCTGAAAAAGAGAAGGTTGAAACAGCTATAAAAGAAGATGTAAAAGCGGTTGTTGATGAGCCTGCTGCACCTGCTGATAAAGAAAAGGTTGAAACAGCTATAAAAGAAGATGTAAAAGCGGTTGTTGATGAGCCTGCTGCACCTGCTGATAAAGAAGAGGAAGAGGCAGTTGTTGATGAGTCTGCTCAACCTGCTGATAAAGAAGAGGTTAAAGAAGATAAAGATAACGCTGAAGTTGAAGTAAAAGAGGCGGAAAAGGCTGAAGAAGAAGAAGAAGAAGAGGAAACTTCTCCTGATACTGAAGAGGAAAAAGCTGAATAACATAAATCTAAATCTTTAAATCGCATAAACCAAAACCATCAGATTATTGTTCCATATCTGATGGTTTTTTATTTATCATCACAGCTAAATTCACCCATTGAGCTATTATTAATATTTTTGGACTGATTTCTAAATATCTTGATGTGGATAAAGAGCATGTACAAGACTAAAACATAGATGATGCTCTTTCTGAGAGTCTCGCTTATTGGAATGGTCTGCTGTGTCCATAGAGCGGCAAAAAAATCTATGCTAAGGAAAAAGGTAAATAGCAGTAAAATATTTCGTGCACCCATCTTAACAGCAATATAAGCAGCAAGAAAAAGCCCGCCAATCGTTACACCAGGAATCGCACTATACCACAACTCCAAAGGGATCTCGTGAAAAATAGCGTTTAGAACTGTTCCAGATATAGACATTGCTGCCATTAAAGCTATGCTGGTTACAATAGAAGCTGCGGGATTTATCCTAAATAGCATGGTCATAATAAAGTAAAATATGGTATCAATGCCAAATCCTATCCAACCGCACAAAAGCCCGCCAAGAAAGGAGAAAAAGAACATAACAGAGAGATTCAATGGCGTGAGAACTACATTTGTGTTTGGATACTTTGAGTTTCTAAGAAGAGATATAAATATAATCTGTGTAAATAAAAATGAGATAAAATTAAAGATAAGTGTCAGCATCTCAGGATTTTGAATTGGAAAAAAGACAATGCTCACAATCTCACCTATAAACCCACCTGCAATACTTATTGGAATTACATTAAAGATAAAGAGCTTTTTATTAAATAAAAACCATCTAAATGTGCCAAGCCCCATTCCATAAGCCTGAATTATAAGATTAAATTGAGATACTGTAGTTGGAGATACATTTAAATGGGTTAAAATTGGAAAATAGACAATTCCAGCAGCAGCAGGTGTTATATTTGCCACAATAGCAGCAACACTACCCACAAATGGCATATAAAATAGCTTAGAGAAAAATATCTCATAAAAATAGGGAAGAGCAGCTAACCATAAAATAGTAACAACAGCTACAATGATTAAAGGGGTGCTGTATCTATTTTTCATCTTAACAACCTTTTAAATATCACAATTAACAAAGATACCCTCTTGCCTGTAAGTTTTTATTCTTGTTATTGCAGATGCCTTTAAAACACCAACATTAATATCAATATAGTCATAAATAAGAGCCATAGATTTTCCAGCAGCAGGTCTTAAAATTCTGCCAATGTATTGAATAAGTCTGCCTCTAAATTTTATTGGAGTTACCAAAAAGAGGGTAGAGAGCTTGGAGAGATCAAACCCCTCGCCAATCAGTTGCCCTGTTGCAATTAAGGTTGTTATTTTTCCCTGATTTAGCTCTTGAACAATCAAGTCTCGCTGATTTTTTGGTATCACACCAGTCAAGACCCTCGAAGGAACTTTATATTTAAGCTCAAGTATGGTGCTAATAAGCTGGGCATGTTCTCGCCTATCTGTTAGAACCAACTTTATTCCATCGGTATCTTCTGATGCAATATCTTGGCAGATAAGATGATTTCTTGCCAAATCTAAAGAGATTGCCTTTAAAACCTTTGGATACTCAACACTTGCATCAAGCATTGTATCAAATTGGGTAAATCGGCAAATCACCTCAGCCCTGCTTATATCGCCAGTCTCAATAAGTGGCGCCTTCTCAATCTTATAGCGTAAATCACCAAGCGTTAGCTCAATCAGCTTATCTAAACCATCTCTTCTGTATGCTGTTGCAGTCAATCCAAGCCGATACTTTGCCCTAAATCCTGCGACTGCCTCTGTAAATGTCTTTGATGGAGACTTATGACACTCATCAACCACAACATTGCCAAAAAGTGGGTTTAACTTTGCTATATTTTTTCTTATGCTCTGATATAAACCTACTGTGATCTTATCGCCAACTATATATTTTCCAGAACCAACTACCCCTATCTCTTCTGGCAAAATATTTAAAAAAGTAGAGATACGCTCAATCCATTGATTCATAAGCTCAATACTGTGAACCACAACCAATGTGGGCTGTCTGCGTTGAGCTATAGTAAATAGTGCGATAACTGTCTTTCCAGTACCAGTTACAGCAGATAGAACCCCGTGATCTTTTTTGATAATTGCATTGGCAGCACCCTTTTGAAAATCTTTAAGCTGCCCATTAAAAACAGTATCAACAGGCGGCAACTCAACCCTTTTATCAATAATGTTAATCTCTTTTTTTAAGTGGTAATTTTTGCAGATAGCGTATGCTTGATCTGCAAATCCTCTTGGGCAAATTAGCGATTGTTTATCATCTGACTCTTCATAAAAGGTTATCTTTTGGGGGGTGTTTCCTGTCCATTTACCAAGACGAGATAGTGTGTAATACTCTTTATTATCAATAGTAAGATGGCTGTTTTTGATCTCTTGAACAGCCCTTTTATCTAAATTTTTTAAAATCAGCTTCTCATTTAAGATAAACTCCACAAGCCAAACCCTCCATAACTATTTAAAGTTTTGTGATTTTATCAATATTGTGCCATATTGCAACACAAAAGAGTTATCTTAAAATAACTTGATGAGTAATATCTCACAATTAGAAACTTTAGAGGAGATAAATATAGTGGATTCAACAGTAAAAATAATAGGCTCAATCCCGCTCTTTGATGGTCTTGACTCAAATTATATTAAGGCAATCGCATCAATTGCACAAAAAAAAAGCTGCAAAAAGGGTGAGATTATCTTTAACGAAGGGGATAAATGCAATGGATTTTATGTAATTGAGAGCGGAACAGTAAAGATATTTAAGACATCATTTGGGGGAAAAGAGCAGATTCTCCATATCTATAACTCTGGAAAGCCATTTGGAGAGGTGCCTGTATTTACTGGTAAAAATTTTCCAGCATCTGCAATCTCTATCAGCAGTGCTGACCTTATCTTTTTTCCAAGAAAGGCTTTTGTATCGCTGATTACTGAAAATCCATCTCTTGCCCTAAATATGCTTGCTGTGCTCTCAATGAGGCTACACCAGTTTACTATAATGGTTGAGAATCTTGCCCTTAAAGATGTTCCAGCCAGGCTTGCATCATACCTGCTCATTCTTTTAAAAGAGCAGAATCAAAAAAAAATTGTAACTTTGCCAGTCTCTAAGAATCAGCTTGCTGGACTTCTTGGTACAACACCAGAGACAATATCACGGGTCTTTGCAAAATTTTCCAACGATCTTACCATTGAAGTTGATCGCAATGAGATTACAATCCTAAATATTGATAAGCTTGCTGACGCTGCACAGCAGTAAGTTTTTTACTTGGTTTAAAGAAGAGCATATTCAGGAAAAAGTTTGAGTATGGCATCTTCAGAGGCATTGCATACGCCACGCTCTGTTATAAAGCCTGTTACCAATCTTCTTGGAGTAACATCAAAAGCATGGTTAGCAGCAAGGCTCTTTTCAGGCGGAATAAGAACAGATGCAATTTTTCCATCTTTATCAAGCCCTTGAACATATCGAATCTCGTCTGGATCACGCTCTTCAATTGGAATATCTTTGATTCCATCTGTTAAACTCCAATCAAATGTACTTGATGGAAGAGCCACATAAAATGGCACGTTATTATCATTTGCAGCAAGAGCTTTAAGATATGTGCCGATCTTATTGGCAACATCGCCTGTTCTTGTAGTTCTATCTGTCCCAACAATCACAATATCAACCATGTTATGCTGCATTAGATGCCCACCAGCATTGTCTGTTATAACTGTGTGGGCAACTCCATGTTTTAGAAGCTCCCAAGCTGTCAGGCGAGAGCCTTGATTTAAGGGGCGGGTCTCATCTACCCAAACATGAAGATCAATGCCCCTGTCAAATGCGGTGTAGATTGGTGCAGTTGCAGTTCCATACTCAATTGTTGCAAGCCAGCCAGCATTGCAGTGGGTCAAGATATTTACCCTGCTACTGCCTTTATCTTGACTATTTTGGCAATTTTCTAACTTTTTACGATATATAGCCTCAATTAATGGATACCCATATTCGCCAATAAGACGGCAATTTTCAGCCTCCTCCTCAACAATTTTGCAAGCCTCTTTTAAAGCTCTATCAGCTCTATCTTCATATTTGCTAAATTTAAGGGCAACATTTAAAACTCTATCAACCCCCCATTTAAGATTAACAGCAGTTGGTCTGGAATCTTTGATGCGTTGGCACTCACTTTTAAGATGCTCATCAACGATAGTATTGCCATCACTTGCAAGTGCGATATAGACCCCAAAAGCCCCAGTTGCACCAATAAGAGGTGCTCCACGCACAAACATCTCTTTGATTGCACCAATAACATCATCAACAGTTTTAAGCTCTGCCACAACAAATTTATGTGGAAGCATCCTCTGATCAATAACCTTTACAGTTTTTGACTCTAAATCAAACCAAATTGGTCTAAGCCCCTTTTTTTGCATATCAAATTTTCTCCATATCAAATTTGTAGAGCCTTAATCAAAAAAAAGTAACGTCATCATCTTTAAACTCAACATCTTTTTTTGATTTAATTTTATCTTCTGACATTTGTGGTGGTGGTTGCGGTTGCTCTTCTTTTGAAGGCTCATCATCAAAAAAGACCACATCATCGCTTAGGTTGTTATTAGTTGAGGTTTTTGGCTCTGAAGGTTCATCATCAAAAAAGAGAACATCATCTTCGTTGTTATCAGTTGGGGGTTCTGGCTCTGAAGGCTCATCATCAAAAAATAGTACATCATCACCATTGTCTGCTGGAGTTGTTGTCTCTGGTATAGATGGGGGGACAGGATCGTCATCAAAAAATAGTATAGCCCCTTCTTCTGACTCTTTTTGCTGCTTTGAGCCATCTTTATCTGATTCATCACCAAGATTTAGAGCCTCTCTTGCATTTTTAACCTCTGATGCCATTGTGAAGTGTTCGCCAGCTGTTTGTAAAATCTTATGAGCTGTCTCATCTTGTTTATCTTTTTTATCATCTTTTTTCTTTTTAAGTTTAGCTATATTTGACGGGCTAAATGGATTTGATGCTGGATTGACCTGCTTTAAATCATCTTGAATAGAGTTGATGAGCTTTATTGTATTTTGGGACATCTGTTTGCATATATCTTCAAATTGAAGGTTAATGACAATACCATTTATGTCATCACGAAATTTAGAAGAATCTCCTAATGTAACCTTAATAACCTCTGATAATTTAACAAATGAGCTTACTACAGATAATACAATATCTTGCAAAAGGGTGATGGTAGAGTTGATAAATTTAGTCTCAACATCCATAGCATTTTCAATCTCATCAATTGAATTTCCAATATATGAGATGAGTCTATTCATATCACTCTCTATTATTAAGGCAGTTTCAGATGATTTATTTGCCAATTTATGAACCTCTGCTGCAATAACTCCAAAAGGGTCCCCACGTTTACCAGCCCTTGCTGCTTCAATAGTTGCATTAAGAGCAATTATTTTTGTGCTAAATGCAATATCGCCTATCTCTTTTGAAAATGGCTTCATCATATTGACGCCACCACGAATATAATCAAGTTTTGCAATATCTTCAGTTTTTCGCTGAATCGTTAAGTTGAGCTGCTCCATAACCTCATTGAGCATTAGCTGATAACGTGTTTTGATTAGATTTAGATCATGTTGCTGCTTTTGGTTATTAGATGATTGAGATTTATCAGCAGTAAGTGCCATTCTTGACTGAATCTCAGAGACAACTCCAGTAGTTGCTTGAATAGATGTGTTAAGATTTTGAAGCAGCTCTGCAAAGTTTATAATAGCATTCTCTGTATCTTCACCAATTCGAGATGTAAAAGATTCTACCTGTTTACGAATAATTGCAGATTTTGAGATCGCCTCATAAATCTTTTGCTGTTTGCTATGCCTTAGATAGAACCAGACAGATGCTCCCCCAAGCAGAAAAAAGAGGATATTGAGGATTATAGATAACAACAAAAGAGCTTCTCCTTAAAAATTATTTTATAACCAGCACAGTGCTATCATCATGCACCCTGCTAAAGTTGTTGATAATATGTTGTGTGATCTCTTGAGGCGTGGAGCGTCTTAAATTTGCATCTAATTCAAATTTATCTGAAATACCGTCAGAATAGCTAACAATAACCATGCCTCGTGCAAAGTTGTATGATGCAATCCTAAAGTGAGGCAGCATAACGCCAACTGTGCCGTTGTAGAGCATAGGCTTAACAGCTTTATCGCTGTTGTAGATTCTGGTCTCAACATTGCCAATGCTTACGTGTATTAGCTTTTTAGCCCTATAATCAACAAGACCAAGTGAAATTGCAGCACCGCGTGAGTTTGTTAATGCTATGTGGCAGTGGCGCATAATTGCATCTAACGGCTCACGGTGATATAGATCCATTGTGCTTACCGCTGTTTTAGCAACAACATTAGCCTCAGGACCGTGTCCAAGTGCATCAATAACAGCAAATATAAGCTGTTTGTCTAAATGGCGAATATAATAGGCATCACCAGATAAAGTCTCACCAGGACAGGGTTTGACCATAACAGAGCAGTTGGCACGCCTCCACTCATTGCTTATAATTTGTGAGGCATTAGTGATCCATTTACGAGCAGATACCACAAGGCAGCCCTTGCTATCACTCTTGACCATAAACTCGTCCATAAGCCGCTTTACACCAGAGATACCAATACCAAGTGTTCCAGTTGTAGAACCTCCACCCTCGCTCATTAAACCAGACTTTGCAAGAGTATCAAGATCAACACAAGGCTCGTGATTGCGTGCAACTATCTCAATGGCTTCTAATCTATCAAAGTTGGAGCTAAAATCTATCTGCTCTTTTAAATCAGAGCTTCTCTCTTTTTTGCCTAAGCAATTTATAGATAGAACTCCGTTGGAGTTTGCATGTTTGATGATATTAAGTCCAAGCTCACTTACCGCAATCTCTATCTCTGCTTGTGCTATATCAGAAAATTTCATGGAGCGAGAGATCTCTACAGCCTTTTGACGCGCACGAAGCACATCAAGCTCGCTATGGATATTAAACTCAACGCTGCTCTCTACCGTTTGACCCATTCTCTGATGGTTACCTGTGTCCCTTTACCAACTACGGAGTTAATCTCAAACTCTTGGCATAAATTTTTAGCACCACTTAAACCAAGCCCCAATGAGTTCGATGTGCTAAAACCCTTTTGCAGAGCCATATTAACATCAGCAATACCTTTGCCCTGATCTTTAAAAATACACTCAATCCCTTTTTTGTTATTTTTCTCTATTGCAGATATTATCATCTCACCACAACCGCCAGCATGAACTACAATATTTCGTGCCAACTCAGAGACAGCAGTAACTATACGAGTCTGATCCAAAAGAGAAAACCCAAGTGAGTTCATCATCTCTCTAACCCTTTGGCGACCTAAAATCACATTTTCAAAATTGGCAATTGGAATAAGATTAGAGTTATCAGGCTTAACAGGTTTGTTATTAAGTTGTGGCTTTTTTATCATGGCTTACTCCTAATAAATTTCCACTAATGCTACTTGTCAAACGGTTTAACAGAGAAAAGCCATCTTCAATATTTAAAGCTGTGTGCAGATTTTTCATTGTCAGACCAAGATGCAAAAGCGTCAGCACAACCTCTTTTCTCATGCCAACAACAACAGTCTCTGCACCCATAAGTTTTGCCATAGATGCAGTGTCAATAAGCACTCTTCCTAAAAATGAATCAATAATCAAGACAGCACTTACATCAATAATAAGACCTTGAGAGCCAAACCGTTCAATCTTTTGCAAAATATTCTCCTGCAATGTTTTAGCAGAACTATCATGCAGTTCAACCTGAATAGGGACAACTATAGAATCACCAATCTTTAGAATTGTAACCTCTTCGTACATTGTAAAGCCTCCTTAAGTGTTATACCGTTTTTAAGGATATAGTTACCCAATCTGCTGCCCTGTTATTTTAAGTGCTGTCGCAAAACCATCTGCTAAAGTGCTACGAGTAATAAAACCGCTTAAATCAACACCAAGCTGCACCAAAGTTTGTGATATTCTTGCACGAACTCCAGTAATAATGCACTCAGCACCCATAAGACGAGCTGCTGAGGCTGCTGTTATAAGATGTCTTGCAACTAAGGTATCTACTACTGGAATGCCTGAAATATCAAGAATTGCAACCCTTGATTGATAATCTTCTAAAGCACCAAGCATTGTCTCCATCATCTGCTGTGTTCTTGAAGAGTCAAGCATACCAACAAGCGGGATCATAAGAATTTGATTCCAGAGTCTCACCACTGGCACTGATACGTCCATAAAAGCTCGCTGCTGCTCTCGGATAAGCGATTCGCGAGTCTCTATGCAGATTGAAAAGATATAAAAAGTTAAATCATCAAACCAACTGGTTAGATTTAAAATAGACTCTGAAATACAGGCATCTGACTCTTTTATAAGCAGATTGGTAACAGAAGACTTTAAAGTTAAGATAAAATTTACAACCTCAACAAAATCCACGTTGTTAAAATCGATCTTTGCTATAAACTCTTTTAAAAGCACTCTTGTTTGGGAAAATCGATCTTCCTCTGCTGATAAATCTTGCGTTAAAGAGTCTATAAAAGATAATAGCACCTGCTCTGAATAACTCTTTATACTATTAAAACCAACCTCAGATACCAATACCCTTGTATTTACAATAAGCTGCTGCTGCCATGAGTCCAAAAGAGCCTCACGATTTTTATCTAAAATATCTGCTACCTTTAAATTTATATTGCTCATTATCTCTCTCTTTTTATTAAAATTATTTATAATTTCAGACCATTCGCTCAGGGTTTAGAACCAAAAGCACCTTACCATCTCCCATAATGCTGACACCTGCAATAATATCAATCTCTGATAAGACATCTGGAACTGGTCTGACTGCTATCTCCATATTTTTATGGAGCTTGTCAATTATTATTCCCCGCTTACCTCTCGAAGTTTGGATAATAACAACAGAGATCTCTTCTGCCTGTTCAGATAGAAATAACTGCTCTTTTTGAGCACAACTACCCTGCCCATCACCACCATTACCATCAAGTAGCTCAACAAGATAGTGGGCAGATAACACCTCACCTCGATAGTAAAATACCATTGTGCTACCAGCATTTCTAAATTTGTCGATTGGGATACGTATCGTCTCAACAATGTACCCAATTGGGATAGCATAAGATTGAGAATCAACTTCAACTGAAAGCACAGTGTCGATTCCAAGCGCAGTTGGAATTGATAAGGTTATTTCAGTGCCTTGACCACTCTCTGAGGCAACTCTAACATGACCCCCAAGTGACTCTACGGTAGTTTTTACCACGTCCATTCCAACACCGCGACCAGAAACATCAGTTATTTCAGCAGCAGTTGATAATCCGGGTAAAAATATCATGTTAAGCAGAGCAGGATCATCAACTGAAGCAACTGCAATCCCATTAGATAAAGCCTTTTGAAAAAGACGTTCTCGATTAACTCCTCTTCCATCATCAATAATACGAATTACTATGTTGCTCCCTTCACGCGATGCCCTTAAAAGAAGTGTCCCTTTTTCTGATTTCCCAGCCCGTTTTCGCTCTAACGGAGGCTCAATACCGTGATCGCACGAGTTGCGGATAAGATGCACCATAGGATCAGAGAGCATATCAGCCACTTTTTTGTCGATCTCTATATCTTCGCCATCAGTTAAAAGATCAATCATTTTTTTCTGTTTTCTGCTTATATCTCTTACAACGCGTGTAAACTTTTGGAAAATACCACGCACAGGAATCATACGAAGACTTATAACGCCGTGGTGAATATCATTAGATAGGCGTGAAAATAGGTGCAGATTCTCTTTTAACGATTTTATAGTTTCGTGGGGATCACCCTTAGAGTGCTCCAATTGGTCAATAAGGTAGGCGTAAGTGTTACGGGCAATCAGCATCTCGCCCACTGTGTTGGTAAACTGCTCAATTTTACGCTCATCAACTCGCATGGTGCGAATTGTAGCCTCTCCACCATCTTCAGTACGACCTTGAGTCTGCTGTTCAGCTATCTCAAGTTTTTGACGTGCAGTCTCAATTAAATCCTGTTTTTTCAACGCTTGGGCAACATCAGATTCGCTTACTTTTCCACTCTCAACTAAAATTTGCCCAATCGGCTTTTGAAGCTCAAGAGCTTTATCAAGCTCCTCAGGTGCGATCTTGCCTTCAGCTACTAAAATCTCCCCTATTCTCTTAGGTTCAGAGTTTAGATCATTTATTGATGTTATGATCTGAATTATAAGCATTTTTAAAGGTGATGTTTTACCAAATGTAATATCAGCTTTACGGTTGGTTGGTAGAGCATCTTTAAAATCATCAGATGATGGATTATTAAATAGAGCTAATGCTTGAGTGCTCAAATCGTTTAAAAGTGAGTGGTCAACCACATTAGATGCTTTACGTAAGCCCTCTAATGCCCTTCCAATGTTGCTGTATTTAGCTCGCGGTATGTTGTCATAATCTAATACAGCAGATAACATTCTTCGATATTGGTAAAGCTGCTCAACGTAAACATCTTGAATCTCTTTTGATATATCGAGCTGCAAGTTAGTATCCAAGTCGCCTTGAGTCTGATATTTAGCCCCCTTTTTACTCTGCTCATATTGCGTTATTTCATTGTAGATAGGAGGCAGAGGTGGCAGAGGTTTTCCTTCAGATAAGAGGCGAAGAGCTATTTTAATATAATCTAATGATTTAAGGATTATATCCACAACTGAAGCTGATCTGGCTATACGATTGCCTCTTAGTTTATCTAAAAGCGTCTCAAAAGTGTGGGCAAATGTTGTTAAATCCTTAAAGCCCATAAAATCAGCATCGCCTTTGATGTTATGAACTACACGAAAAATCTCATTTAGCGATCCAATCGTGCCCTTTCGCTCATACTCAATTGATGCCTGTTCAGCAGATTCAACCATCTCAGTAGTACCAGTTATAAACTCATGTAGAGCCTCTTTCATATCTACAATTGATTTAGTCCCATCTGATGAACCACTTGCAGATAAATCTCTTAAATCAACAATATCAATAAGTGTCTCATCAAAAGAGAGATCAGCAATTTCAGATATAGAGTGTTTAGAAGCCACGTAGATAACAGGCTTTAGATATAGAGCAAGAGGCTCAAACTCTTGAATGGCTGGGATTTGCTTAAAATCAGTAACTGGATAGTATAACTTGCAGATTCTGCGTAAATTTTTAAGAAATATTGCTGGATCGTAGCCATTTTCCAACAGCTCAGAGGTGTATAAAAGCTCAATTCTACAAAGAGTAAGACCTTGAGATGCAAATTCTTCTAAAGATTTTACAACATGCTCTGGCAGCTTATCTGCTTCACCGTTTAAGATAAGTTTTGCAGATGGGTAAGCCAATTCACCATCTGATTCACCATTTAATTGACCACCTAATTTATTACCTAATGTATTACTTAATTCACCAATTACAGACGATTGAGCTAAATCTGATTTAGCTACGCTGCCGCAATCTTTAGTTGAATCATCTGGTGGATTGTAAAAGAAGCAAAAACGCTCTTCAAGCTCTGCATCTGGAGCAAGAGTTGAGCCATTTTCATAAGCCTCTGCCATCTTACCAATATGATCTACACCAGCTAAAATCGCATCTGTCATATCAGGCGTAAGGCTTATTTTTCCATCACGCAGATAGTTTAACAGCCCCTCAAGGTGGTGCGTAAAACCAGATAGCTCATGCAACTCAAATACGCCAGCACTCCCCTTAATTGTGTGAATACCTCTAAAAATGCTGTTTATAAGGTTCTGATTTTCAGGATCACTCTCCAATTTAAGGATACTGTCCAAAGTATTTTCAACTATTTCGCGTAATTCTTGAAAAAATTCACGTTTATAATGCTCTAAATTAGCATCCATTGCCACACCTCTGACTAACAGTTTGGTTTATCCAATAATTTTTTGAACAACATTTAAAACAGTCTCTGGCTTAAATGGCTTTACAATCCAAGCCTTTGCACCAGCCATCTGACCCTCCTTTTTTTTTGACTCCTCACTCTCAGTTGTCAGCATAACCATTGGCAAAAATTTATACTCTGGATTTGCTTTAAGGTTCTTAATAAGTTCAATACCGTTCATGTTGGGCATGTTTAAATCTGTAATTATCAGATGAACCTTCTGCCCTGCAATTTTCTCCATTGCATCTTGACCATCACACGCATCAACCACTGTATAACCAGCTCCTTGCAAGGTTATTGCAAGCAGACCTCTCATGGAGCGGGCATCATCTACTATCATTATTGTCTTAGACATTTTAATTCGATCTCCAAAATCTTTATCACTTTTTCCCCTTACCTAAACAGATTGAAAAGGCTCTTCTGGCGGGGCGTATAGACTCCATATCTCATCTATAACATCAGAAGAGGTTTTAACTTTAAATAAAACTCCTTGATGTTCAGCAGTTGCTTTTAATGAGAGCAGCATCTGCAGATATGCAGTGTCGCACTCTTTGACATCTTGGGCAAAAATATCAACAGTTTGCACATTTTCTATGATATTACGAAGTCTGTCAGTATGAGATTCTACATCGCTTATACTGCACTCTTCATTAAGTGTAATAGAGATACTATCTTCGTGAGTGTTTATCTTCAAAGTAAAAAAACTCCTTGATATATTTAATTATCAATCCAACTCTTTTGGCTCAATCATCAGTTTAATGCCATCAACTATTATGAATCTTCATCAATAAACAGTCAATCAACTAACTCTTAGTTCAGAGTTCCGTCTTCCATTTCAAATGTACGATCAAACACATCCAATGAGCGATGATCGTGGGTAACGACCAGAACTCCTGCTCCCTGTTCATGTGCTACCTTTTGAAAAAGCTCCATTACCTGACGTCCCCTGAAACTGTCCAAAGCTGCCGTAGGTTCATCGGCAAGTATCAGACCGGGTTTGTTGGCAAGGGCGCGTGCGACGGCAA
>JADFZO010000060.1 GCA_015232465.1 Desulfamplus sp. | reverse complement strand
CATGAACCGAATGACAACCGATATTGTAAAATGGGCAGATAGCCCGCTTCTTAACAATACGCCTGTGAGCGTATATTTGATGCCAATAACTCCCGGCTTTCCAAAAGGAACATATTGGGCTTACAACCTTTTGATTCCAAGCAATTCTGATATTTTTTCGTTGATTGAAGGGCAGTGGGCGTTGGGGTCTGTGTCGTTTGTGGTGGAGTGAGAGAAATCAGGTAGTCCTGCATTTGAGTAAGAAACAACTCTAATATAAAAAGGAATCAAAATCTTGCCAACAACAGCCAGCTTACAGATAAAATCTAAGGCACTTAAAGCCAACCTTGAAGAGACGCGGGTTAATGTTGAGATAGAGGATAAATATAAGGCTATACTTACCCTTTTTGATCGCTATCAGGGGATACACCAAGAGCTTGTAACCTTTTTGAAAGAGCTTTCTAACCCCATGAGAAGCTGGCACTTTATCATCTCTGAGGCTCGCAAATACTCGTTTGACCATCTTCACCTTATAATATCAGATGACAATGCAGCAGAGCTTTTAAGGCTATTTTTAGATATTTTCCATAACGCTATTGAGTCAAATCAAGATGAGATAACAGCACAGGCAGGCAAAAGGGTCTGGTTTCAATCTGGATACCTAAATGCCAGAGCAGCAATACAGGCAGAGGCTGTTGATTATCTGATGCAGTTTATCCAAACAATCATAAAGGCATCTGATAAAAACTTTTATATTATTGCCCCTGTTCTAAACCAAACTTTTGAGCACATCTTTAAATCCAGCGATAAGATACTGCTTCTATTTTCAAGAAGTTATTATCGACTCAATAAAATAGTCAATCAGATAATTCAAAAGAGCGTTGATCTTAAAACTGCCAAATATAAAAAGACGGGCAAAGAGACAGGCAAAGAGATAGGGGTAGATTGGAAGATTTTAAACCATCTTCTATTTCGTTATCATAAAACAACATACAGAAGCTGGCTTAATGAGAACGATCCTCTATCTTGGTTTGAGCAAGAGATTGAGGCTATGATGATGGATAGAAATAAATCTGACAAATCTGAGCGAGCAATTCCAGAGAGCGTAAAAGAGCTTTTTGCTCCGATTTCGCATAAACAAATGCAAAATGAGCTAAATCGCCTATTAGCTTTAGAAAAGAGGTATGAAGATAACCTAAACACTTGGCAGTTAACCTATGAGCTTGTCTGCTTTCCTGAAAATAGTGAGATAATAGAAATTTACAAATCTATGCCAGAGCAACTACTTGCATCTGGTACTACAAGCCGTCAAGGCAACCACTGGAAGGTTCTGTTCCTGTTTCATACATTAAATATACAGGGGCTATCAATGATACACATAAACACCTTTCAAGAGATCAACCGAACTTTAAGATGGCTAATTGGTGTTGAAAATGCAGCCTATATTCAGCAGCTTATCCGCCAAACCTTTACAATACTAAAACTTAGATCAGAGCAGTTTAACGAGACAATCCTTGACTCTATCTTGAACATGGGCAAAGGGGTCTATAATACTGGAGATAGCTCTCTTGCCCACTTTTTTCTTGATTGCGTTATTGATTCTGGATTTCATATCCCAATAGTGCAGGGGGTTGGAAGAGATTGGCAGCTTAGAGATAATGCAACGCACATAAAAAATTTACGGGTCTGGATTGCTCTTATCTCAATGAACCCATCTTGGTCAATTCGCCTTATCTCGCATCTTATAATTTATCTGTCAGTTTATGGGGTTTTGATTAAAGATACTGATCTCTTTCCAAGGGAGATTACTCAGCTCTTAAATAGCCCGATTGAGCCTGTCTATAACCTTGTAAAGCAGCTTGCAAGGCTATTTCCAGTCTATTTTAATGAGATTGGGGCAGAAGGGGCGATTCGTGATACATCAACCAACTTAGATGAGATTTGCCACAGAAAAGATATTTTGATCCACTTTTATCGCAAAAGAATTCATGTTGAGAGCAGCAACCGTATTATCTCAATGACAGAGGCGATATTTAACTATTGGCTCACAAAAGATTCAAATTATCTTATAATTTACGTTCCAGAAGATTTTATAAGCCAGATGGAGAGCCAAGAGGGTGGGGAGTTTCTTGATGGTGTTCACTCTGATATGAGCCATCTTAAACAAAATGGGGTTAATATCCCCTCTGATCTGCTTACAATGGCTGGCAGTGAGATTAAAAGGGTTCTATTGTCAAATAGCTCAGGTAAATCTACAAATATTGATCACGAGAGAGTATTTTTATTGATTACGCTTTATAAACTGCTCTACCAAAAATATACCCCCTCATTTACTGAGATCAACAAGTATTTAGAAGTTGTCAACACAGCCCACATTCCGCACATTGATAAACTAAAAGATGCCTTAGCAGAACAAACAAAGCCAAACTCAAAGGTAAAATGGAAACTTCAACAGCTTTTAAACTATTTGAGGCTTCTTAAAAAAGAGCTTTTATCAGATGAAAAGCATGAGGCAAGAGAGGATATTTTTAAAAAAAGGCATGTCAACACAGATATTCCATCTCTTTACGGCAGTTACCATGAGCCAAAATTTGATGCACTTGGACTCACATTTCGTTTAGAATCAATGGTCAATCCTCTTTTTGAGGAGCTGGTTGATGAGCTTGATCTTACTCTAATCACAAGGGAGACTGTTCATAAAATACGCAACAGACTTCAGATGTTTTATGCAGCCTTGAATCTTGATGCAATAACATCAACTGAGTTTGAGTTTCAGATGAATCTTTTAACCCACTCGCTTGGGGTGCAAGGTTTTACATTTACACAATATTTAGATATTTTTCAGGCTCTAAATAAGGCTGTGAAAAATATCATTAATGACTACTTTCACACAACCCACCAAGAGAACCTAAACAGTGTTCTTGATAAGATGCCAACAAAGTATATTTTGGCAAAATACAATGTTCAAAAAACAAGCCACAAAAATAATAATTTTGAGATAAAACAGCGGGTTGCAGAGATTTTTTTTAGAGATCGAATGGCATCATCTTTAGGGTTGCAGCAGCTTGACACCCTTTTGACCAGAATCCAAAATACTCTGTTTCAGCAAGCACAGGGTTTGCCGTCTGAGCATCTCCAAAAACTTCTGATGTATGATCCCAAAAAGATCATAACCTCTATAAATGATCCAAAGCCTTGGGTTTTAGGGGCTATGGACCTTGGCAACAAAGGCAACAATTTGATGACCCTCTCTTTGTGTGAATTGCCTGTTCCACCTGGATTTATCATAACAACAGAGGCGTTTCGCTATCGTGAACTTATTGATTACTATCAGCCTGCAAGATATAACTTTAGGGAGCAGATCAAAGTTGAGCTTGAGAGGCTTGAGGCAACTGCTGGTAAAAAATTTGGTGATCCATCAAATCCTCTTTTGTTATCTGTTAGAAGCGGCTCTGTTATCTCGCAACCCGGCATGATGGACACATTTATTGATGTTGGCATTAACGAAGAGATTGCAGAAGGAATCGCAGCAAATACAGGCAATGTCTGGCTTGCGTGGGATAACTATCGCCGTTTTTTGCAATGTTTTGGCATGGCAAAGGGGTTAAAACGAGATGCCTTTGACGCTATAATAACTCACCATAAAAATAGTTGGGGAATCCCATATAAAAAAGATTTTACAGGCGAGCAGATGAAGATGGTTGCACTTGCATATAAAGAGCATATAATTCAAGCTGGTTTTCCAGTAAATTCAAGCCCTTTTAATCAGCTTTTAAATGCTATAAAAATGGTTTTTGAGTCTTGGGACGCTCCAAGGGCAATGGCATACAGGCGGATAATTGGGCTTTCTCAAGATTGGGGGACATCAGTTACTGTTCAGCAGATGGTTTTTGGCAATATCTCATATTGCTCAGGCACTGGTGTTGTTTTAACGCATGATCCACGCTCCCCACGAGATCAGATAAGCCTTTGGGGCGATTTTACACGGGGCAGTCAAGGCGAAGATGTTGTTGCTGGACTTGTCAACACATTTCCAATATCTGTTGCACAGCAAGAAAGAGAGATGAGAAACACTGACACAACTCTTGAGACAGATTTTCCTGAAATTTATCAAGGGCTTATGAATTGGGCATCTGAACTTGTTGAAAAGCGTGGCTGGAGTCCACAAGAGATTGAGTTTACATTTGAGAGTCCTAAAATTGATGATCTCCATATTCTCCAATCTCGCGACCTTGGCATTAGGGAGCGTAAAAGCAGACCAGAGTTTGAGCCAGTTGCAAAATCAGCTGCATTTGAGACAGATAGATATATGGGAAATGGCATTGGTGTAAGTGGCGGTGCAATGAGCGGAAGGTTGGTATTTACACTTGAAGATATAAAAAGGTGGAGAAAACTTGAGCCAAACACATCGCTAATAATGGTTAGAAACGACACAGTTCCTGATGATATAAGTGAGATTCATGCTGCTGACGGTCTTTTGACTGCAAGGGGTGGAATGACATCTCACGCCTCAATTGTTGCTTACAGACTTGATAAAACCTGCGTTGTTGGTTATAGAAACATGGTCTGCCATGAAACTGATAAGCGATGCGTTATTGACACGCTAACTTTCAGCTCTGGGGACTTTATAAGCATAGATGGGCATGAAGGTGCAATTTTTAAGGGTGAATTGCCGATTGTGAATTAAAATTTGAGTAAGGATTAAATTTATGGATAACACAAATAGACTTGGTATAAATGGTTTTGGACGAATTGGAAAACTTACTGCATGGCACCATATCAGTAGAAAGTTTTTTGGCGAGCTTGTTATAAATATTGGCAGAGATGTTGGAAGCGGAATCAACGATATTGCCCACTACATGGAGCGAGATTCAACATACGGAAGGCTTGCTAACTATCTTCATGGCTGCAATGCCTCCTCTGTTATAAGCCAGATTAACGAACAAGATGGGTCAATGGTTATTGATGGCATAAAAGTTAAATTTTTAAAAGAGGCAAGAGATCCAGCAAAGATTAAATGGAGAGAAAATCATATCTCTCTTGTTGTTGATACAACTGGGCAGTTTCTTGATCCAACACAATCAGCAGATGAGCCAAAAGGATCATTAAGAGGTCATCTAAAAGCTGGAGCTGAAAAGGTTGTTGTATCTGCCCCATTTAAATTAAAAGATAAAGGAATGGATTTAAAAGGGGCAATGCCAGAGGATTCTATAACAACAGTTATGGGTATAAACGATCATATTTATGATCCTCGAAAACATTGCATTATCTCAAACGCATCTTGCACCACAAATTGCCTTGCCCACATGGTGAAACCAGTGCTTGATGTTTTAGGGCAAAAAAAGATTTTATCAGCCTCAATGGCAACTATTCATGCTGCAACTGGCTCTCAGCAGGTTTTAGATCGCTTGCCTGGTGCTGGTAAGACAGATTTAAGAAAGAATCGAAGCATCTTAAACAACATAATCTTAACTTCAACAGGTGCAGCAAAGGCTCTATTGCTTGTTATTCCTGAGATGCAAAAGATTGGATTTATTGCTGAATCTGTAAGAATCCCAACAACGACTGGCTCTCTTGTGATTTTGGTTCTAAATATTCAAGAGGATATTCAAGGGCAGCAGATACGAAGAGATTTTATAAACGATATTTACAGGCAGGCGGCAAAGAGCGATCCAAGGGGTTATCTGCACTACACAGATAAGCAAAATGTCTCGTGCGATCTTATTGGAAATCCAAAGGCAACAGCAACAATTGAGGGGCATGAGACCCATACAAGAACTGCTGAAGTCAATATTGATCTTACTGCTGTCCCGGGTCTTGATCAGAGCATTATTGCAACACTTAAAACAACTATGATTCGTGTGCCTGTAACACAGGCTGTTATATATGGCTGGTATGATAATGAGATGGGAAGCTATGTTAATATGTTAGGAGATAGAACAGTCTCAATTGCTGAAGATATGATGTGATTTGAGCCTCTCTCCCTTAAACCTATGTAAAAGAGGGTAGGGGAGAGAGATAGAAAAACTTAAATTAAAAGCTATTCA
This sequence comes from Desulfamplus sp., assembly GCA_015232465.1. Taxonomy (GTDB): domain Bacteria; phylum Desulfobacterota; class Desulfobacteria; order Desulfobacterales; family Desulfobacteraceae; genus Desulfamplus. The sequence continues at coordinate 12,281 of JADFZO010000060.1, read as the reverse complement.
ATACGTGTAATAATGCCCATAATTCCGTCCATTGTGTCAATAACAATTAGAGGCTCTTTTGAATAGCTATTTTTTTTTGAATCGTTTTGTAAAATATCTGATGTATTAATCTCAGGCACACCAAGACCAAAAGATGATTGGCTATCAAGTTTGCTAAAGGTGTTGCCAGCAAGCATGTTTAGAGCCTCTTTAAGCGTCCCTTCTATATGTTCAGATGTTAAGTTATCTCGCTCCTCTCCCATAAAATTTTCAGTCATTATAACCAGAAGATTCTCTTGAGCTATTAAGACTATTTCACCTGAAAATATACCGTGAAAAGTTATTTTAGCAGACTCAATATTATTTAAGTTAGAAGATGATGCTTTTGAATTTAATTGTGAATCAGGAATTAAACCAGATTCATAAAGTGTGGTGTAGCAGCTACGTGGTTCGACCGGAATGTAAAACATGGTCTCCATCACTTCAGAAATCGAAATCGCTATCTGAGTCATCAGATTGGTCATTGTCATGGGACTCTCCAAGAATATTGGTTATCATGTCTCTTATCTGTTCTGGTGTGAAGGGTTTTTTGATGTAACCTGCCGCACCGCTATTCATAAATTGGTCTATCTTCTCTTTGCTTCCCTCGGTTGTAACAACTACCACAGGAATATGTTTAAAAAGGTCATTGTGCTTCATCTTTTGAAGCATCTCAAGACCATTCATTTTTGGCATGGTAAAATCTGTTATAACAATATCAATCCAATTATCTGAAAGTTTTTCAAGAGCCTCTAAACCGCTTGCAGCCTCATGAAAGGTTGAGGCTGAATATCCAGCAGCTTTAAAGGCTTTTTTAATAACAGACCTCATTGGCATTGAGTCATCTACAAGTAAAATTGAGAATGTCATTTAAATTGACCTCATTTAGCATCTTTAACAACACCCAAAAGGGCTTCAACCTTCTGCATGTTAAATGTAAAATCAGCTATAATATTTGCAATATCATTAGGTGAAATAGCAAGCTCTCTGATAATTTTGTCGTTAAAACGGTAAGAAAGCCCATCTAAACCAACCCCTACACCCATCATCATACAGATACAGTCTGAAAGATAGACAATGGCAATATCAGTATCATAACCTATTGTTTCGTCTGGAATATGGTGGTTTCTTATAATTTTAACCATTTTAGGGCTAAATTTCCACATTTTAGCAAGCATTGCCCCAATCTCAGCATGATCTGCTCCAATCACTTTTTTTTCTGCCTCAACAAAGCTGTAACCATCATTGTCAATTAGCGTTTGAATTTTCTCAGAAGATATTTGGATAAATTTATCAAGCACAGTTTTGCCAATATCTTTTAAAAGGGCTGCTGTAAAGATGGTGTTTCTGCTCTCAGGAGCTATCTTGGCTGCAATATCTTTTGCAATAAGGGCTGACGAGACAGCGTGTCTCCAGAGTGCCCCCTCATTTAGACCATAACCTTTCCACGATCTATTTAGTGTCTTTGCACTTGCATTTAAAAGGGTAAGCTCCACAACCTGATCAATTCCAAGTATAGAGACAGCATCTTTTACAGACTCCACAGGGTTTGCAAGACCAAAAAATGCAGAGTTGCAAGTTCTAATAAGGCTTGCAGTTACAGCAGGATCATACTCAATAATCTTTGCTATATCGTGCATAGCAACAGAAGGATCATCAACCATCTCAACTATCTGGTTGGCAATTGCAGGCACAGGCTTTAAGTTTTTGATGTCTTTTATAAGCATTTGAATGGCGGTCATCTCTTTTATAATTTTACCCCCCACTTTTTGCTTGAATCCATCATATCTGCACCTCTTTTGAGCCTGATGTTTTTAGAAATATATTGCCTGTACTTATCTCTAAACGGACAGTTCTATTGACATTACCACCAACATCTTCGTGGTTGATAAGAACATTATTTTTAAATAGTATCTTTTTAAGTGCCATGTAGTTTCGCTTTCCGATATTGAAAAAACCCTTTTGATCAAGTATCTGAGAGCCTCCAAAAACAGCAACTCTCATTCTCTTTTTTATGGCATTAAATTTGTAAGTCTCTTTAAATAGTAGAGGAATACCGCTATCTGCAAACATATAGGGATTGCGTTCTGCTTTGTCTCTGTCAAGAGATGACTCTGGAAGCATGTAATGGAGGATTCCCCCAACTTTTACAACGGGATCAAACACAACAAGTCCGATACAGGAGCCTAATGAGTAGGTTATAATATCACTGTTCGGGTCATTACTGACTTTCATATCTGAAACGCCAACTATAATTCTCAATGTGTTAAACCTCTTATAAAATCTCCCTGCATATCCTACAATACCATTTTAGCGAGTTTAAAAAAGTAACTAAAGATTATTAGAAAGCTCAAAAATACCGTGCATATCAAGAATCAATCCAACCTTTCCATCAGCAAGTATTGCTCCGCCTGAAAAGCCTGTTATGTTTTCAAGGCTTCCTCCAAGACTTTTTATTACATACTCATCTTTTCCTAAAAGCTCATCTACCAGTAACCCCCTTTTTTCCTCTTTGGACTCAACCACAACAACAAGGCTCTCCCAAGGGTACAAAGAGTCATTATCCACATTGCAAATATTTTTCATGCGAATAAGTGTAATAAGCTCGTCCCGCTCTTTAATCATCTCGCCCTTGCCTTTAAGGGTAAAACAATCTTTTTTATCTGGTCTAAATGAACGTTGGATAGAGATAGTTGGTATCACATATTTTTCTTTGCCAATTCTTACCAGCATTCCATCAATTATTGCAAGGGTTAAAGGAAGACTTATTGTAAAACATGTGCCTTTTCCTTTTTCTGAGCTTATATCAAGGGAACCTCTGAACTTTTCAATGCCATCTTTTACAACGTCCATTCCAACCCCGCGACCAGATATATCTGTGATGGTTTTGGCAGTTGAAAAGCCAGGTGCCATAATAATGTCAAATATTTGACTATCTGTTGGTGATGACTCCTTTTTAATAAGACCCGCAGCAATCCCCTTTTCTAAGATACGCTCCCTATCTAAGCCTTTGCCATCATCTTCAATTTCAATCAAAATGCTACCACCTTTATGGTAGGCACGAAGGTAAATTTTCCCTTGGGGTGGCTTTCCAGCAGCAACCCGATCATTAGCTGTTTCAATTCCATGATCAATCGCATTTCTAATCATGTGTACCATTGGCTCATAAAGAGCATCTACCACATTTCTGTCAATCTCTGTATCCTCTCCTGACATCTCTAAAGTAACATCTTTACGTGATTTCTTAGATAGATCACGAACAAGACGAATCATCTTTGTAAATGTTGAATGAATAGGTATCATACGCATAGACATTGCTATACGCTGAATATTAGATACAATCTGTTCTAATTGATTGATGCTTTGATAAAATGATGCCTCCTTTAGAGCCTGCTGTTTTAGCATGGATTGAGCAATAACAAGCTCTCCTGCATAATCAACAAGATCATCAAGCTTGCTTGTATTGACCTTTACCTGAGTAGAGCTTACCTGATTGGGTATGTATTTTTTTTGGCTCTTTTGCTCCATAAGTGCAGATGCAATATCTGAAGAGCCTGCAAGCTCCTCTTCAAGTAGAATCTCCCCAATCTTTTTACCTGTCCGCTCCTGCTCTTCAAGAACACTATCTAAAGTGTCGCTATCAATAATCCCTTTGCGTAACAAAATTTTTCCAACAGGCTCTTTGCTCTCTTTTGATAGTATGGGGGGAAGCTCTCTTAATTTTAGCCTTAAAGGCTCAATATCAATATTGCTATCATCTGGTTTTATTTTATTTTGGACGCTATTTTTAACAACCGCAAGCAACTTTTTTAACATATCAACAGATTCAAGGATTACATCAGTTGCCTTATCGTTAATTAGAAAGTCGCCATTTCTGACACCATCAAGAAGATTCTCAGTTGAGTGAGAGAGCTTATTGATTTTTTTAAGATCAAGAAAACCAGATACACCTTTAATAGTGTGAAATGGGCGAAAAATATTATTGATAATCTCATGGTTTGTCGGGTCTTGCTCAAGGTCCATAAGCTCTATTTCAATTGTGTCAAGATTCTCCTCAGCTTCGCTGATAAAATCAGAGAGTATTCGTAAATCATCTTCTGATATGTCGCTAATTGCAGAATTAGGAGAAGAAGGGGGAAGATGAGTTTTTTCTGATAAAGATGCTGCTGCGTTTGATGTTGTAGATGGAGCATCCTCTAAAGAGATATTTTGTTCAGATGAGTCTGAAATACCCTCTAATGCAGGTGATAGGTAGCAAGAGTCATTTTTAGTTAAGAATACAGAGGTATCCAGAATCTCAAGCACATCAGAAATATCAAACATAAACTCAGCACCCTTTTCAAGATGCCGTAAAAGGGCATGTAAAAGTGTCAAACCCTGCTCTAATGGGCTTGTTGTGATAATCTCACAGTTTGTCATGCTTTTAACATAGGATTTATATGCACCCGCGACTGTTTGCAGCGTTTGTGCATTTAACTCTGAGGATAGAGCCTCAATATCCTCTAAAGTTATTATCATTGAGTCAAGAGCGTCAGGAGTCTGCTGACCATCAATGCAGAGTCCAGCTACTTGCGAGGATAGGCTCTCAATTGCTTTTTTTAACCGTTCCATATAGTTTTTTTGCTACCCTAAATTCTTCTGTTAATATCTAAAAATCATATCTAAGGAAAATATATGATCTTAATTTAAAGTAAAAAGCAGAATAGTTCATGGAAAACAGAGATGTCAAGCATGTAATCATATTTTATAATAAAAAGAAATCCTCTATCCAAATATGGATAGAGGATTTACAACCATTAACTAATAGTTAGGTATATTACTGCTATCACTTTACTTTATAAGTTTTTGTTGGGTTATCTTTTTCTTGAGCTTGGCAAAGATGTATTAGACCCGGCATAACTCTATTTCTACCGTTTAGTTTTGCCTTATACATCATCTCGTCTGCATATTCAATCAGCTTTGTCATATCTAAAGAGTCATCTTGTTTATATGATGGGTTAAGTGATGATATTCCAAAACTTGCAGTAACATTTATAGTACCTGCATCTGTTATAACTCTCTCTTTTTCAATCTTTTGACGTAATCTATCAGCAATCTCCATAGCCCCTATCTTTGAGGTTGATGGAAGTATAGCTATAAACTCCTCGCCACCATATCTTGATAGTGTGTCGCCTGCTCTCATATTATCTTTTACTATGCCTGATACCTTTTGAAGAACAGCATCGCCAGCCTGATGTCCATAAGTATCATTAACATGTTTAAAGTGGTCAATATCAAATATAAAGATTGATAATGGTTCTTTCTCTCTTTTAGCATTAGCAATGCTCTTTTTCATCTGTCGTTCAAATTCACGGCGGTTATAACAGCCAGTAAGTGGGTCAATAGTTGCGGCATTGGTTAGCTGTTCAATGTTTATCTGTTTTGATAGTGCAACCCCTGTGCTTTTGATAATAATTTCAACTATATCATCGTGATATTCTGGCATGTTTTGGCTTGGAAGCATATATATTTTGCCCTGACAGTTATCCTCATTAAGCGAGTATGATATGAGATTTTCAAGGTTAAACTCCTGCTCCCTTTCGCCATCTTGAAAGGTTTGATTAAGATAGTTAATTTGAGATTCACCAGTGAGTTGAAAATCTTGAATAAAAACAGACTCTAAAGATTTTCTATACATTCTTGGGTCAAGCCAAACATCAACATCTAAGCCACGCTGTATAACAGAGGCAAAAAGGCGGTAGTTTAGAATATCTTTAAGACAAAGTGCCATTTGATTAATGATACCCTGAACAGAATTCTGCTGATTCAAATTCATTATGTGTTTTGTAAGTTTTGTGTACGCTACATTTCTTGCAGCAGCTTTAAAAAACAGTGGCACTATTTCAAATAGTCTTGTTAATTCAACTTTCATAGCTTCTCTCCTTTTTCAGTTAACCATTTATTTATTCAAGGCTCTATAAATTACTTATTGTTATTTGAAAGATAGATGAAGCAAAAGCTATGCCACTGATTTTTAATTGAAATATTTTATTAAATTACAGTATGTTATAGAGATAGTCGCTATCTAAGGTATCTTAAAAACTATCTATTTTTAGGAAAAACGAATATGGGGATAGGGAAAATTCTGCCAGTAGGTGTTGATATTTTGGCGATCTAAAAATAGGGGCTACAAAAGATAAGGGGTAGAAGAAAACTAATCCATTTTCCCCACACCCCTTATAGTTTTTAATATTGATATTGCGCCGCTTACGGAGGATTCTACTGTTTTACCACATTTTTGGCTGCAGGTCCTCTATCATTCTGTTCAATGTCAAATGTTACTCTATCGCCATCTGAAAGGGTCTTAAATCCTGACATGACAATAGCTGTATGATGAACAAAAACATCACTGCCCCCATCTTGTTCAATAAAACCAAACCCTTTTTTGTCGCTAAACCATTTTACTGTTCCTTGTGCCAAAACTCTACCTCCTTAAAAAAATCTATAAAAAAACAACAACCTAACAATACTACTTTTTTATGCTTCATTTATAACTGCTTAAGAATTGGGCATTTTAGCTGATAATAAGCAGTTATGATAATATTATTTTCTGTTTCCATACTCAGCATAAGAGATTGCAACTACTCTATAAACTAAATGAGCCATCTTTGAGAATGGTAAAAATGCAAATAGATTAAAGATAGCAATCAGATGCAGATAATAGATAAAGTATGAAAGATACTCAGCTCCTGCAAGCCTTGTCATCTCTGTTAAAAGACCAGTTGCACCCAAAGCAAACACAAGTCCTAAAATATACCAATCTTTGTATGATGATACCTGATCTTTTTTATCAAGTCTGTTTTTAATCATCAATGCACTTCCAATAACTAAAGCTACACCAGCTATATTGGCAAGCCACTTTACAGGGTTAAGCTGAGAGTATGGTCCTGGAATGTGGAAAATATATAGAACCACAAAAAAGATGTTGGTAACCACAAAAAGTGCTATAAATGAGTAGAGAACCATCATGTGGGCAGTTGCTCTATCTTGATTTGCTTCACACTTATTGAACTTATCATGCTTTAAAATTGTAGGAAGCACTTTTACAATTGCCTGTAAAAATCCCTTTGGATCAATACTCTCTTTATCAGTCTTACCCTCTAAAACAGCATTCTTGTGTATATCGTTGATAAAATTTTTCAATCCCAATCCAAAGACTATCACGACAAATCCAGCCAATGGAACAAAGGTAAGATCAACAAACCAAGTTGAGACAAAATTGGCATGTGCAATAACATCATGCCCACCATGCGACCACTCTACACCAAAATTTTTGAATAGTTTGGTCATGGTCTCTCCACCAGCCATAGTTATCCATGCAAGAATGGCAAACCATATAGCTGGTATTCCAATTAGGAACGGCAATTTTTTGGGGTCTTTGACTGCGTCAGAGAGAATTTTAGGTTGAGCATACTCGTTAATTGCTGCATACCTTACAGCAGATAGCACATCACCCGGTCTTGCTCCTCTTGGACAGAGTTCAGAGCAATCTCCGCACTCATGGCATAGCCAAATATCACCGTTAGAGATAAGTTTGTCTTTTAATCCCCAAGATGCTGCAATCATCTCTTTTCTTGGAAATGGGCTATTTTCAGGTGCAATGGGACATGCAACTGAGCATGTTGCACATTGAAAACACTTTTTAAGGGTCTCTGCCCCTAAACCTGTTATCTCATCTATAAACTTTAAATCAGGTTGAACAAAATATTTTTCACTCATACTGCTAATAACCTCCTAAGTCAGTATATACAATTTCATCAAATAAAAACTAAAAAAACTTCTTTCAAACCAAACAGTTTGATCTGAAAGAAGTTCATATAAAATATTAAAATCCTTTGAATGGATTTGGACCTAATGCTTCAAGTTCTTCAACAAATCCGCTGAGAATACCCGGCAGTTTATCGTATTCATCAATAGCAATCTCTTCAAATCTTACACGCTCATTTTCCAAAGCAAGACTTGCAAGTGCATCGCCTATCTTTTTAACTCTTACCTCAGCAAGTTCACTACCTTTCATAAAATGACACTGATAATTATCGCCATGTTTGCAACCAATAAGTATAACTCCGTCCATACCTTGAGCTAAAGCATCTTTAATCCAAATAGTATTTACTGAGCCTAAACAGCGAACAGGAATAATTCTTACATCAGGTGAGTAGTCAATTCTGTTCATGCCAACCATATCAAGTGCTGGATAGGCATCATTTTCGCAAACAAGAGCAAGAACTCTAAATGGTGGTTCATCGTAATCATCTTCAGATGGAACCTTGATAGCCTTAACCTGTGAACCAATACTATCAATACTGTAATCTGCAAAGCTGATAATTCTCTCAGGACATGCACCCATACAGGTTCCGCAACGTCTGCAACGTGTTGGATTAGCCTTTGGTGTACCTTTAGCATCATCATCTAATGCACCAAATGGACACTCAACTGTGCATCTCTTGCACTGGGTACATCTTTGGAAAAAGAAGTCTGGAAAGGTCATATCCCCTGATCTTGGGTGAACCGCAACACCTCTGTTTGCAGACTCAATACACTGAATAGCTTTAAGTGCAGCACCAGACGCATCTTCAATAGACTCATCAATTGTCATGCTTCTTCTGATTGCACCAGCAGCATATACGCCAGTTCTTTGAGTCTCATACGGAAAGCAGATGTAGTTAGAATCAGCATATCCGCCAAATATTGCATTATCTCTAAATCCAGGACCTTGTCTGTATGCAAGGTTAATAATTGGATCATCAACAGTTACAGGAACCATACCAGCAGCAAGAACTACAAGATCAGCCTTGATGTTCATATCTTTGCCAAGAAGTGTGTTTTTTGCCTCAACAACAAGTTCACTACCGCTTTGAGTAACGCTGGTTACAGCACCTTTTGACATAAAAATTCCGTTGTCTTGCTGCATACTTTTGTAAAAATTTTCTTGAAGACCAGGAGTTCTCATGTGCTGATAGATGATATAAGCCTTACCATCTTGATAGTCATTTCTTACATATTTTGCCTGTTTAAGGGCAACTTGGCTTGTAACAGAGCCACAATATGGAAAATCTGCATCATCTTCATCTTTTCCTGGAGATTGGATAAAGACAACAGATTTAGCCTCCTTACCATCTGAAGGTCTTAGTATCTTACCTTTAGCAGCAATCTTCTCAAACTGATCATTTGTGATAACATCAGGCAGACCAACACCAAGATGGGCGTAAGCATCACCAGTAATATTATCAGGACGCCAACCAGCAGCCAATATCACAGCTCCATAGAGTTCAGCATTAGGATCAAAGTTTAAAATATCCTCTTTACCTTTATTATATTCAAGGTATTTAGCGTGCTGTGCCTCTGCGTCAAGCTCTTTTCCTTTTTCATCAACAAGCATCTCAGGAGGAAGTGGGAATGGAACATCAAATGGTATCTTTTCGCCCTGTTTTTTAAATGTTACTCTAAATTCACCGGGTTGCCCAGCAATACGTGCAACCTCTATTGATGTTTTCACCTCAATATTTGGATATTGACCAAGTTCAGTAATCTTTTCATCAACAAGTTTAGGGATAAGCTGCTCATAAGGGGCTTCAACTGGCATCTGACTTCTCATCTGTGCTGCATAACCGCCAAGTTGCCCTTGCTTTTCAACTATAGTAACCTCAAATCCAGCTTTAGCAGCATCTAATGCAGCAGATATTCCAGTGATTCCACCACCTAACACAAGAATTTTTCTTGAAAAGGACTCAGTCTTGTATGGCTCTGGCAGAGAAACTTTTTCAACACGAATCATACCCATTTTAATATAATCAGCAGCTTTCAACTGAATTCTATCACAATAGGCACTATCATCTTTTTGCTCTTCTGTAAGTGCTGGATATTTTTCTCTTGAGTGGGGCCAAACAACACCCTCTCTTAAGTTTACCCTCTCAATGATACAGCCATTAAAGTTAAAGACATTGAAATTGGCTCTTTTAGAACATGCACCAATAACCATTGCATTGACCTTGCCATCATCAACATCTTTTTGGATCATAGCAACGCCTTCACTGCCGCATAGAAAGGGGTGAGTTTTGCAGTTTACCCCCTCATCATCAGGTATCTCACCCAGAGCATCAATATCTAAGGTATCACCGATTCCGCATCCTGTGCAGATATATACGCAATATTTCTTATTCATGGTAATTACCTCCTCACCAGCGTTTGAATGGCTTTGAGTGCCATGCCGGTTGCATTCTGGTTAGATGAGACAACATCTGCTGGTTTATTTGCACATCCTGCAGCAAACATGCCCCCTTTTTTAAAGTCATTGATAACAAAACCATCAGGGTTAAATTTAAGATCAGCTTTAGGTTTATCTGATGCTAAAGTTGGCTGCATTCCAGTTGCAAGAACCAACATATCAACAGTCTGTCTCACCTTTTCGCCTGAGATAGTATCTTCAGCAACAAGTTTGATATTACCAGTGCCGCTCTCCTCATCAACTTCAGCAACTTTACCCTTGACAAAAAAGACATTTGGGTCTTGTTTAAGTTTGCTATAAAAACTCTCATACTTTCTGCCGGGTGCTCTTAAATCAATGTAGTAGATATAGATTTTTGCGTCAGGATATTGCTCTCTGATATAGGTGGCATGTTTTAAAGAAGCCATGCAGCATATATAAGAGCAGTAGGGGAGGTGGTTCTCATCTCTTGAACCAGCACATTGAACAAAAGCTATGGTTGAAGGGGCTTTATCGTCAGAAGGTCTTACAATTTTTCCCTCTGTTGGTCCATTTTTAGATGCAAGTCTCTCAATCATCATGTTGGTTACTATATTTTGGTATCTGCCAAAACCCAAATTGTCTATTTTGGCTGCATCATAAGGTTGCCAACCAGTAGCCCATACAATGGCACCAACTTTGAAAACTATGTTTTTAGGCTGCATATCAAAGTCAACAGCATCGTATTTGCAGGCTTCTTTGCATTTTGCTCTGTCATCAGCACTCATAGATGGTGCCATAACATAGCGAAGTGGGAATGCCATGTTATGTGGAAGGTAAGCAGCTTTTCTACGGTTCATACCAAAGTTAAACTCATTTGATATTTCAGACTCACAAACCTTAGCACATTCACCGCACACTGTGCAGTTTTCGTTTACATATCGAGGGGTTATCTTAACGTCAACCGTATAATCACCCGGTGTTCCCTCAACTTTTTCAACTTCAGCCATAGTCATGACTTTAATTTTAGGGTTGTCTTTGATTCTTTTGTAATTGATTTCAAGGCCACATGTAGGCGGACAAAGTTTTGGAAAATAGTGCTTTAGCTGAGATACTCTTCCCCCTAATGAAGGTTCCTTTTCGATAAGGAGCACCTCATATCCCACCTCGGCAGCTTCTAAGGCAGTGGTAAGGCCGCTGATTCCACCACCAACTACCATGATGCTTCCACTGGCCGGGGCTGATTTATCTATTGTCATGCTATCCCTCCGTGCATACGTAAAGATGTTAAAAAAATAATTTTTTAAGATGTCAGAAAATCACTCTTTAAGATTATCCTGCATCTGTATCCTAAATATATTATTATGTGGTGCTTTAAAGCCGCTGTAAAATTAATATTTATGAAACATGAAATTCGCAAACTGCAACTAAAACCTTTATATTCAATTATAATTTGCCAATTTCACGTTTCCATAGGAGACAGAAGCAAGAGAGTCAATTTTCATACATCAAAATTTTAAAAAACCTCCAAGCACAAATATATATTGCACTTGGAGGTTCTATATATTAACTAACGTAATCCATTTTGATCTGATAGTTGCTCAATCTTAAATTTGATCCAGCACACAATCAATATCCTCATCAATCAGATATGATCTTGTGGTACGGTTCTTTTTTCAGTGCCCACTCGTTTGTCTTTTTGTCATACTTGGAGTTGACAAAGCAGAACCATTCTGCATCATTCTGACCCATATAGTCGCCTCTGTAATAGAAACCAGGATATCTGGTCTCTTCACGGAATTGAATGTGACGGGTGTGAGCCTGAACTGTGAAGAGACGATGGAAAATTTCCCATGCTCTCATAAGCTCATGGAGATCACCAGCAGCTATTTTATCAAGGTCCTCACGGAACATCTCAAACAGATTCATAAGAATCTCAAGGTTTTTGCCAGATGTCATGTAGTAAGTACCAACACCTGCACCATATTCGTTGGTCATCTTCATAAGACGCATAGCCATACCAGCAGGTTTGCAGTAGTGT
>JADFZO010000005.1 GCA_015232465.1 Desulfamplus sp. | reverse complement strand
AGGGTGGGCAATTGTTGGGCAGGGCCACTGCAATCCATCTTTTTCAATTCTGTAGTATTTAATGCCACCAATATTTGGAGCAAGAACAGAAATTTCATTATCCCAAAGCTCTTTAGCTGAATCTGATTTCCAGTTATGACCCATACGTTTTGCAATTTGCTTAAATATCCACCAGTTAGGCTGTGCATATCCTGGAGGCGGGCTTGCTGTTCTTACTCTGCTTACCCTTCTTTCGCTGTTTGTAAATGTGCCGTCATTTTCACTCCAGGCTGCTGCTGGTAATACAACATGTGCAAAACGAGTTGTCTCATTTTCAAAAATATCTTGAACAACTAAAAATTCAGCAGAGCTTAACTCATGCTCAACTTTATGAATATCTGGCTCTGTGTTTGCTAAGTTTTCGCCAAATATATAAAATCCCCTTACCTTGCTATTTACAAGCCCGTCCATCATCTGAGGAATCATCAATCCATTATGTATAGATAAATTTGTAACTCCCCATGCTGTCTCAAATTTTTTGCGTGCATTTATATCGCCAACAGCCTGATAGCCAGGGAACACATTTGGCAATGCACCCATATCACAAGCACCTTGCACATTGTTTTGTCCGCGTAATGGGTTCACGCCTCCGCACTCAACACCCATGTTGCCAAGAAGCATCTGAAGGTTGGCAATAGACATAACATTGTTTTTACCGCAAGTGTGCTCTGTAATTCCAAGTGTATAGCAGACCATCACTGGCTTTACAGATGAAAGCTCCCTTGCAACTTTTACGATTGCATCTGGCTCTATTCCTGATATTTTTCCAGCAACTTCAGGGGGATATTTTGAAACCGCTTCTTTTAGCTCGTCAAAACCTGTGCAGTATGAATCAATAAACTCTTTATCGTAAAGGTTCTCTTTAATCAAAACGTGCATGATTCCGTTTAAAAGGGCAATATCGCTTCCAACCTTTAAAGGAAGGTGAGTTTGTGCAAATTCAACAAGTTTGTGTCGTCTTGGATCAACAACAATTAGCCCAGCACCATTTTGGACAGCATTTTTCAAAAATGTGGCTGCAACTGGGTGTGCTTCTGTCATGTTTGAACCAATAACTAAAAACATCTTTGCCTTTGCAAACTCTCCAAAAGAGTTTGTCATAGCTCCTGATCCAAAAGATGTCGCAAGACCTGCGACAGTTGGAGCATGTCAAGTTCGGGCACAGTGGTCAATATTGTTGGTTTTAAAAACTGTTCTAAATAGTTTTTGCATCTGATATGAATCTTCGTTAATGCTTCTTGCACAGCTTACACCCGCTACAGCGTCTGGTCTGCTCTCTTGAATAATCTGTGTGAACTTCTGTACTACAAGGTTTAATGCTTCGTCCCAACTTGCGGGACGAAGCTCTCCATTTTCACGTATTAGAGGGGTTTTAAGACGCTCTTTTGAGTAGATAAAATCATAACCAAACCGCCCTTTTACGCATAATCTTCCCATGTTTGGAGCACCATCTTCAACTGCTGTAACTTTTACGATTTTCTTGTCCTTTACATGAAGAAGCTGCTGGCACCCAACCCCGCAATATGGGCATGTTGTTCTTATCTTTTCTGTCTCCCAAGGGCGACCTTGACCTAACGCCTTTTTTGCAACCAAAGCACCAACAGGGCAAACCTGCACGCATTGACCACAAAATACGCAGTCAGAGTGCCTCAAAGAGTCATCAGCACCAGCAATAATTTTGCTCTGATTGCCACGATAGCCAAAGTCAATAGCCCGATTTACCTGCACCTCATTACAGGCAACAACACATCGCCCACATAAAATACAGCGTGAAGAATCTCGAATTATAAATGGATTGTCTCTCTCAATAGGTGTTGTTAAAGCTGGCTGGGGACTACTACTTTTTAGCCCTACTACCTGATAACGATATGCAAGATTTTGTAGCTTACAATCTCCCCATGCAGGGCATAAATCTTCAATTTGATCATTATTTAGTGTTGCAAGCTGAAACTCAGTCCAACTCTCCTCTTTAGATGAGCCAATAGCACAGTTGTGGTTACCTGACGAGAGCATAAGCTCTAAAATTACTTTTCTGTAGCTAATAACCTTTGGAGATTCTGTTCTTACAACCATCTGATTAGAGGCTGGCGTAGCACACGATGCTACAAGCTGTGTTCTACCTTCCACCTCCACGACACATATACGACACGCACCAGTTGGAGTCGTCCCATTAAGATGACACAGGGTTGGAATATCAATATTGTTACAGGTAGCCACTTCAAGTATGGTCTCTCCCTCTTTAAATTCACAAGAGCGACCGTTGATAATAATGGTGTTTTGCTTCATAAAAATCTCCAAAAAATTATATATTTTTTATAAATAATGTTCTAATAATAGAGACTTGATAAATATTTACATTTTTCTATGCCATATTTGACACAATAAAATGCGTTACTATATTAGTGAACAGTTTTTGTCAATATTTAGAATATGAATTATTTAGAATTATGGAAAACTTGTAGATTAAAGCATAAGAGTTTTGAGAAAATCTATAAGATAGATGTTTTTCTTTGCAGATAGGTTTCTGTGTTTGATAAAAATGTTGATGTTGTCATTCAAAATATCAAGCTCAGGAAAAAGCTCTACTAATGAACCCTGTTCTAACTCTCTTAAGACCGTATATTTAGGCACAAATCCAACTCCGATAGAGCACAGTGTTGCAATAATGATTCCCCTAACATGGTTTATCTCTGTAACTCTGTTAAATATACTCTGTTTTGATACAGGAATAACATTTATAAAGTTGCTCCACCATATAAGTTCGCTGTCCATAGATATGATATTGCAATGTCCCAAGTCTTCTAATCTATTGATTTTATTTTGTTTTACATACTCAGGAGTTGCAATCACAGAATACTCCTCACGAAAAAGGTGGATAGATTTTATTTCAGGGTGTGCATGGGGACGACAATCAACTATCATATCAAGCTCATCATCAAGCAGAGGCTGGAAAAGGTTATGGCTAAGTCTAAAATCAATATGGATGTTGGGGTTGTTGTCAAAAAAGATTTTTATATTTTTAAGAATAATGCTCATGCCAAACTCAACAGTTGAGCCAAGTCGTATAAACTCCATACCTCCGTTACTTTTTGATAGTTCTTCTTTTGTTTTTGCTATCTCTGAAAATATAGTTTGGCAGCTTCTAAATAGAATTTTTCCCTGATCAGTTAATGCAAAGCCCTTCTGCCTCTTTTTTCTTTCAATCAGCTTCATATCAAGACTTTGCTCTAAAGCCTTGATAGCATGGCTTACAGCAGATTGAGTTACAAATAACTTTTCTGCACATTTAGAGTAGCTTTTTACCTGTGCTAACACATAAAAAATTTTAAGTTTATTTAAATCCATGATTGAGACTCTATTATGAATATTATTCAACTTACTTATGAATATTATGAATTTTACTTATATATGAAAGGTTTGATACAATCTATTTATTATAATAATTAAACCCTTTGAATAAAAAATAGTAGAAAATTAGATCATTAAGTTAATTTTCAAGCCTTGAAAATAGGCGATTTTAAAACCAAATAAAATATAAATACAAGATGAGGAGATAACACCATGTCAAACGCCATCTATCAGGTTATGAAGCCCCAAAACGAACCAATCAAATCATATCTTCCGGGAAGTGCTGAGAAGCTATCTCTAAAAAAGAGATTAAAGGAGATGAAAGAGACTGCAATTGATATTCCACTTATCATAAATGGAAAAGAGGTTAGAACTGGAAAAATCCACAACTGCATCATTCCCCATAACCACTCGCACATTTTAGCAAAGTATCATACTGCAGGACCAGAAGAGATGAAAATGGCAATTGAGAGTGCTTTAGAGGCTAAAAAAGAGTGGGAGCGTCTTGATTGGGATCACAGAATTGCTGTTTTTCTTAAAGCTGCTGAACTTATCTCCGGACCATGGAGAGATACTTTAAATGGTGCAACCATGCTTGGGCAGAGCAAAAGCGTTTATGAAGCAGAGGTTGAGGCAGCATGTGAACTTATAGATTTTTTTAAGTTTAACAGCTACTTTGCAAGAGAGATTTTTGAGGAGCAGCCAGATCAGATAAAAGGATATTGCAACCGTATGGAGTATCGCCCACTTGAAGGGTTTGTTCTTGCTGTAACTCCATTTAACTTTACTGCAATTGGCGGAAATCTTCCATCAGCTCCAGCAATGGTTGGCAATACATCTGTTTGGAAACCAGCATCTACCTCAATCTACTCAAACTATTACATAATGAAGGTGTTACAAGAGGCTGGACTTCCTGATGGTGTTATCAATTTTGTTCCGGGTCCCGGAAGCGTTGTTGGACCAATTGCAATGTCTCATAAAATGCTTGGAGGTGTTCACTTTACAGGCTCTACTGGAACTTTTAATGATATGTGGAAAACAATTGCCAATAATCTTGGCAATTACAGAGGATATCCTCGAATTGTTGGCGAAACTGGCGGAAAAGATTTTGTTTTCGTCCACCCCTCTGCTGATGTTGATGCTGTTGTTATTGCAATTATTGGGGGCGGATTTGGCTATCAAGGACAAAAATGTTCAGCAACATCAAGAGTCTATGTGCCAGAGAGTCTTTGGTCAAAAATAAAATCAGGATTGATTGAGCAGATTGCTGATTTAAAGGTGGGTGATGTTGAAGATTTTACAAACTACATGGGTGCTGTAATTGATCAAAACTCTTTTAACAATATCAAATCATATATTGATTATGCAAAAGAGTCATCTGAAGCAAAGATTATTGCTGGCGGAAAGTGCAATGGTGAAGTTGGTTTCTTTGTTGATCCAACAATTATTGTAACTACAAATCCAAAATTTAAAACCATGACAGAAGAGATTTTTGGACCTGTAGTAACAATCTATGTTTATAAAGATAACGATTACGATCAGGCTCTTGATCTTTGCGAATCAACATCAGATTATGGCTTAACTGGCTCTATCTTTGCAAGAGATAGAAGGGTTATTGCAGAGCTTGAGAAAAAACTCACCTATTCAGCAGGTAATTTTTATATCAACGATAAAACAACAGGTGCGTTTGTAGGGCTTCAGCCTTTTGGTG
This sequence comes from Desulfamplus sp., assembly GCA_015232465.1. Taxonomy (GTDB): domain Bacteria; phylum Desulfobacterota; class Desulfobacteria; order Desulfobacterales; family Desulfobacteraceae; genus Desulfamplus. The sequence continues at coordinate 61,399 of JADFZO010000005.1, read as the reverse complement.
GGGCAAGAGCATCTGGAACAAACGAAAAGGTGGGCAGCAAACACAATATTTATCGCTGGCTAATTCCAAGAACAATTAAAGAGAACTTGAATCCTCCTAAAAACTACAGATTGGAGCTGATGAAAGAGGCTTAAAATTTAAAGGGCTGGAAGGGGTAAAATCAGAGAGACGCACAAAACGTGCGTCTCTTGAGTTTTATAAGGCTAAAAAAGCACATTTTTAGTTGTGGTAATATAAATCTTTTCTAAACTCAGGATTATTAAGCCTCTCATCAATATCAACACCAAAAAAGCGTGCAATAGGGGCTAAAATTTCAGGATTCTCTTTTTGAACCTTTTTTGTTGTCTCAATAACTATATCAAGACCCTTTTGTGTCATTTTTCCCATAGGAGGTCTGCAAGGACCAGAGGGCATACCAAGAAGCTGCATAAGAGTTTTTAGTGCAAGCGGATTTCTTGCCCTGCATTTGACCACACCATAAGGGGTCTGCTCCTCTGTTATTACAGTAACAAGACCAAGAAGAGGCGATAGAGCCTTGTTAAGAGCCTTTGCACCTATTGTATCACCTTTTGCCTGAAGCATTACCATATCTGTAAGAGCCTTTGGGGCAATGTTTGATATAACTGAAATGCCTCCACAAGCCTTTATTGAGGGATCAGCCATAATTTGAAGCAAAATTGCATCATCTCCACAAAAGATATTAAAATCATCGCCGCAACAGACCCTTGTGCGTCTCATATTTTCAATGTTGCCAGTAGCCTCTTTTACAGAAGAAATATTTTTATACTCACGGCTCAAAATTGCAAGGTCTTCTGGCAACAACTGTGTGCCTGTTCTTCCTGGAATTATGTATGGAATTATCTCTGTACCTGAAAACTCCTTTGCAATAGGCTCATAATATTCACGCCGAATCTCAATCGAGCTTGGACCGTTGTAGTAGGGATCAACCATCAAGATTGCATCAACACCTTCATCAACAGCATGTTTTGAAGCCTCAAAAGCCTCTTTTGTGTTGTTGCTTCCTGCACCTGCAATGCACAAACATTTTCCCTTTGCTCGATTAGCAACAGCAGCAACAAGCCTGTTATGCTCTTCCCATTGAAGAGTTGGACTCTCTCCAGTAGTTCCAGCGGCAAGTATTCCAGTTATGTTGTTCTCAATTTGAAACCTAATAAGGCTATCAAGCCCCTCTGTGTCTAACTCTCCAGTTGCGGTAAATGGTGTTGCTAATGCTGTATAACATCCTGTTTTCATAAGATAACTCCCTGATAAATATCTGTTAAAAACTATTTTTGTTTAGATAAATGTTTTATGCTCTGCCAAAACGTGAAAATTTCATGCTAAAGTTGCCTCTGCCTTGAGTTGCTGATCTCAAAGCTGTTGAATATCCAAACATCTTAGATAATGGCACAGTTGCCTTGATAACCTGAATATTTGAGCGTGGTGTAATAGATTCAATCTTGCCCCCTCTTGTGTTGAGATCAGAGATTGCATCACCCATGTAGTTTTCAGGCACTAAAACCTCAACCTCCATGATAGGCTGCAAAAGAGCCATTTTTCCCCTCTCCATTGCATCTTTACAAGCCATTGATGCACAAACTGAAAATGCCAGAGGATAACTTTGCCCCTCTTTTAAAGAGCATCTTTTTACAACAATTTCAGTATCAACAACAGGATAGCCCTTTATAAACCCACTCTCAAGAGCCTCTTTTGCACCTTTTTCAATAGCAGCAATAAATTCAGCGGGAAGAAGAGTCTCAGCAGCTCCTAAAGCAGCATTACGACGGCTCTCTGCAGCACTACGTCCTGTCTCTGCATATCCTTGAATTGTCTCTTTAGATAGATTGTTGGTAAATTTGACTCCAGCTCCACGCTCCAAAGGATTTAGCGTTATCTCAAGCTCTGCAAAGTGTGTTTTGCCTGCAATATCTCGCTCAAAAATAGCATGACCATCTGATGATGACTCCATAACCTCTCGATAGACAACCTGCGGTTTTCCAACATTTACATTGGTGTTAAACTCTCGAATCATGCGGCTGATAATAATCTCAAGATGCAGCTCTCCCATGCCAGAAAGAATGGTTTGACCTGTATCTTCGTCAGTTTTAACAGCAAGGGTTGGGTCTTCCATCGTAAATTTTTTGAGCACATCTTCAAGTTTTTCTTGATCAGCGTGGCTTTTAGGCTCAATTGCAATAGATATAACTGGCTTATAAAACTCAATTCTCTCAAGCAAAACAGGGTTTGCTGATGAGCATAAGGTCTCTCCAGTTGAGGATTCTTTAAGCCCCATAACCCCCACAATATCGCCAGCAGATGCCTCCTCAATTCGCTCCATTTTGTTTGCGTGCATCTGAAATATTCGAGATGGCTTCTCTTTTTTCTTAAGCCAAGGATTAAAAATATCTTCGCCAGCAACCATTTTGCCGCTGTATATCCTTACAAAACAGAGTTTTCGCCCCTCAATCATTGAGACTTTAAAAATCAGAGCTGATAATGGTGCAGTTTTTTGAGGTGGATACTCAACAGTTGCGTGGGTGTGCGGGTGAACCCCTTTAACTGGCGGTACATCTGCTGGGCTTGGCAGATAATCATTAATTGCATCAAGCAGAGGCTGAATCCCCTTATTTCTCAATGCTGTGCCACACAAAACTGGAACGATTTTGCGATCAATGGTTGCTAATCTGATGGCTTTTATAATATCTGAGGCTAAAATCTCCTCTTCAGCTAAATATTGCTCCATTATGTTGTCATCAAATTCAGAGATTGTCTCAAGAAGTGTTATGCGATACTCATCAACCTTTTCAACAAGAGCCTCGTCAGATTGATCAATATCAGATACAGTAAACTCAGCCCCTAAAGTCTCATCGTCCCAAGTTATCTGCTTCATGTTGATAAGATCAACGACCCCAGTAAATGAATCTTCACTTCCAACTGGAATTTGAATGGGCAGAGGATTTGCATTGAGCCTATTATGTATCATGTCAACTGCGTTATAAAAATCAGCACCAACTCGATCCATCTTGTTTATAAATGCAATTCGGGGAACAGCATACTTATCAGCCTGTCTCCAGACTGTTTCAGATTGAGGCTCAACACCAGCAACAGCACAAAAGACCCCAACAGCACCATCTAAAACGCGAAGAGCACGCTCAACCTCAATCGTAAAATCAACATGACCTGGAGTATCAATAATTTGAACCCGTGCACTCTTCCACTGGCAAGTTGTAACTGCAGAGGTTATTGTTATTCCACGATTTTGCTCATCTTCCATCCAGTCCATAACAGCTTGCCCATCATGCACCTCACCTATTTTGTGAGATTTTCCTGTATAGTAGAGGATTCGTTCAGTTACAGTGGTCTTACCAGCATCAATGTGTGCCATGATGCCTATGTTTCTTATATTTGAAATACTTGGCTTTTTATTACTCATATTATTATATCAACCTGTTATCTTAAATTTATCACATCTAAAAAGAAATAATTGATATAGTAGCAGCCATAAAGTGTCAAGCAAATAAACACCTTTTTATCTTGCAAACAGGGCATCTTTTTTATAGTATCAACTACTATTTTATTAACGAAATTTCTATGAAAAAGGAGAGCGATTTATATGCTTTTGGGGTTTGAATCTTTAGTTGAAGAGCGAATATTAAAAGCACAGAAAAATGGCGAAATGGACAACCTTCCTGGTCAAGGCAAACCTTTAAATCTTGAAGATATGAGCATACCAGAAGAGTTTAGAATGGTTCATCGGGTTTTGAAAAATTCAGGATTTGTGCCGCCTGAAGTTGAGTTGCGAAAACAGATACGAGAGCTTGAAGATATGCTAAAATCAATTGATGAAAACTGCCCATACCAGAGCGATTTTGAGGAGCATCTTGAGTCAAATACAAACATAGATGAAAATAGGCGGGCAGATATTAAAAAAAGGGTACAAATTAAAAAAAAGCTCGATTTTTTGCTCCTTAAACTCAACACATCTCGAGGTACAGACTCTCCATACTCTAAATCTTTTCCATCAAATTACAGACAAAAGTTAATCAAAAGGATGTTATGAAATTTAAACCAACAGATAAAGAGGGGGTCTTTAAGAGCCTCTTTGCAGCATACTTTGTGCTTTTGCTCCATATTTTTCTTGTTGTTGGTGTTGGAGTTACAGTTGTGCTATTTAAAGGAGTTTATGAGTATCTGCCTTGGATATTATCTGGAATTGCAGTTTTAGTTATTGCAATTTTTTGGATTTTTTATCTTAGAATAAAACAGTCATCAACAGATATACATGATGTGCTATCTCACCCTGCATTTCAAAATAGAAATGTTGAGATAAAACTTTTAGGAGGCGTTGCAACTTTTAAATTAAGTATGCCACCAACTGTGGGCGATAATATCTTGTTGCAAGATGGGCAAAGTAGAAAGTTGCTTCAAGAGCAGACAACAGCCAATTATAATCAAGACCACCATTCTGATAACCAAGATTACACAGAAGTTTTTGAACAAAAACATCAAAATCAGGGACACACAAATATTGAGAGGCGACTTACAGAGCTTGCAGCTCTTTATAATAGGGGGCTAATCAATGATGAGGAGTATGAGATGGCTAAAAAACAGATACTATTTGAATCAAATCAAGAAATCGTTGAATAATAAAGTAGAGACGCACAGTGCGTCTCTACGCTATAAAACCAAATTTTACGACAGCAAACTCAAAAATATCCCAGCAGCAATCACAGTTCCAATAACTCCAGCAACATTAGGTCCCATTGCATACATGAGCAGATAGTTCTTTTTATCAGCCTCAACACCAACCTTATGAACCACCCGTGCAGCCATTGGCACTGCTGAGACTCCAGCCGCACCAAGCAGAGGGTTAATCTTATTTTTTGAAAATAGATTCATAAGTTTTGCAAGCACGATTCCAGTTATTGTGCTGAAAATAAAGGCAAGAAGCCCCAACACAAAGATAAAGATAACTTTAGGCTGCAGAAAGTTCTCTGCATTCATGGTTGCACCAACTGGCAGCCCAAGAAATATAGTAACAATGTTTAAAAGCTCATTTTGTGAAGCATGATTTAGCCTCTCCACAACGCCAGACTCTCTAAATAGATTGCCAAGCATAAACATTGCAATCAAAGGGGCTGATGCTGGAACAAGAAGAATAATAACAAATGTTGAGACCAAAGGAAACAGAATCTTCTCTAACTTCTTTACCTTGCGAGACTTTGTCATTCTGATTTTACGCTCTTCAACTGTGGTCATAAGTCTCATAATTGGGGGCTGGATAATTGGAACTAATGCCATATATGAGTAGGCAGCCACAGCACAAGTTCCAAGAAGTTGAGGGGCAAGTTTGGTTGCAAGAAAGATGGTTGTTGGACCATCTGCTCCTCCAATAATTCCAATGGTTGCAGCCTCTTTAAGATCAAATCCCATAATTGCAGTTGCAGCAAAAAAGGTAACATAAACGCCTCCCTGTGCGCCAGCGCCTAAGAAAATAAGTCTTGGATTGGCAATAAGAGGACCAAAATCTGTGAGTGCACCAAGCCCTAAAAAGATTACAGGCGGAATGATCTCCCAGTGGATTCCGTACTGATAAAATTTCCAAAGTAGCCCCTCTTCTGGCGTCATCAGACCTGCTAACGGCAAATTAGCAACAATAATTCCAAATCCAATTGGAAGAAGAAGCATAGGCTCATAATCTTTAGAGATTGCAAGATATATCAATGTAAGACCAATGATCCACATTATCACCATTGGAAATGTTAAATGAAAGAGTCCTGTTGTTTTAAAGAGCATGGCAGAAATATACTCCATTACTTTGCCTCCTCTTTATTGATATTTTTATCAATTTTATCAGTTATAATTGATGTGAGAGTTATAAATAACCAAAGAAAACCCATTCCCACAAAAACCCCAGTAATTCCTACAATAAATATGATAATTGAGTCAGACATAAGTGTTATCCTTTAATTATTCTTGGCAGAATCATCTGGTGCTGCGGGCATATTGATTTAGGATTTTGATACGCAGAGCCTACAAATGCCTGCATATATTTTCTAATATCTGTAAGTTTTACAATCTCATCAACAAGTCCGTTTTTTGCACAAAAGATAGGTCGAGATTTATCATAATAGCTCTTTGCAAGCTCATTCATCTTATCCACTATTGGCTGAAGATCATTTCCTGACTCTTTTTCCTTTACAAGGCGTCTTGCATAGGTTGCAACTGCGGCTGTCTCTCCGTGCATAACATAGATTTCAGTTGCTGCAGTGCCAATTGTAAATGCGTTGTGTCTGTTTGCCTGAGGACCACCTAAAACATAGTGAGCAGCAGCAGAGCCTTTTCTTAGCACAACAAGCATCATTGGAATATCTGTCTGCTGAATTGAGTAGATTAAAGATTGACCAAGCCCTAAAAGTTCAGCCTTTTCTGCAATATCTCCAACATCAATTCCAGATGTATCCTGAAACCAGATTATTGGAACTCTATCTCGTCCGCACAAAGTTACAAACTCATTCATTTTAATAAGCCCTTGACGGTAGAGCTTTCCGCCAATACCTGGGTAATCTGCGTATTCTGGATAATCTTTTCCAAGATAGCCTTGACGGTTACCAATGCAGGCAACAAGAAATCCATCAACTTTGCAAAGTCCTGTGTAAATCTCAGGTCCATAGCCAGCTCTAAACTCTAAATGCTCTGCCCCATCTACAACACGGGCAAGAATCTCATCAAACTCATAGACCTTTTTTTGCTCAATTGGCAGAAGTCTTAAAATATCCTCTTGGGCAAATGCTGGCTCTTTTGGCTCTGCAACTCTAAAAAATTTAGGGTTATATGCTGGCATATCTTTCATATAATCTTTTAAGCCATCAAGAACCCCTTTTTCCTCTTCAAAAACATACCTAAAAAAACCAGTCTCGTCATAGTGAGTCTTAACTGAACCAGGGGGTTTTGCCCTATTCTCTTTTGCCTTTTCAATCAAAACTTCAGCCATCTCAGTTGTAAACCCGCCTTGTGGCGCCATTCCACTCACAATGCCAGCACCACCAACAGCAATGTTGCAATTTTTATGAGCAAACAGAACAGTTGGGCTAATACTCTGATAACCTCCTCCAGCAGGGTTTGTTCCGTAAATTCCAGCAAGTACAGGAATGCCCATCTGCTCAAGCTCTGCGTGTCTGAAAAAAGGTGTGCCAGCCCCTCTTCTATTTGCGTAAAATTTCTCCTGTTCAGGCAGCTTTGCACCAGAGCAGTTGACAAGCCAAATTAGGGGGACATTTAATCTTTTAGCAAGGTCTGTAACTCGCAAAATATTATCAGATTGACCAGGAAGCCATGCTCCAGCCATCACTTTATTATCAAATCCAATTATAACAGCCCATTTACCTGAAATCTTACCCAAACCATCAATTACATTGGTTGTCCCCTCTTCATTATTAGCAGGGTTGTAGATGGTGTGAAGAGGAGTCCAACTCCCCTCATCAACAAGATAATCAATACGCTGCCATACTGTCATCTCGCCCCTTGCATTTATCTTTTCAGTTGAAAAGCCAGCATTTTTAACACGCGCAACCTCAGCATCAATTTGGCTTTCTGCATCAAGAAAAGCCTCTACATTCTCTTCTGTTCTTTTGATTGCACCCTTTTTTATCTCAGTTCCAAAGGTGTTCATCTGCTCAAAATAGGGTCTCATTATTTATCTCCAAAATCTGTGTGTATATGTTACTCTATGGTTCCAAGTATGGCATCCTCTTCAACTGAATCACCTTTTTTCACCTTGATAGCCTTTATTGTTCCATCGCAAGGTGCATAGATAGATGTCTCCATCTTCATAGCCTCAATTATAAAAATCTCCTCATCTTCCTCAACCTTTTGACCAGCTTCAATATTTATGGCAATAATTTTTCCAGCCAATGGGGCAACTATATCTTCAGACATGATTTTTTCTCCTTAACTTTTAGTTAAATTTTTTTAATTTTAAAGGGCGTAGCACGCTACGCCCCTACATAATTCTAAATCTTAGATTAATTGTGGTAACTTATACAAAATTATCTATCTATTTGCCTTTCTGATTCCAAGTTGATCAAGGGCAATTATCCATTTGCAGATATTGGTTGAACCTTCAACAATGTAGTAAGTTGGGGCATCTCTGTAATATCTTGCAATTGGATATTCAGTTGAGTAGCCATAAGCTCCCATTATTCGCATTGCATAATTTGCACATTTGGTTACAGTCTCACCAACAAAATATTTAGCCTTAGCAACACTAAGCCCATTATTTAGCTCTCCTTGATCTTTTTCCCATGCAGCTTTGTAAACCAAAAGACGAGCAGCATCAATGTCAGTTGCCATCTGTGCAATCATATCTTGATTCATCTGAAACTCACCAATTTTTTTACCAAACTGCTGACGCTCATTGCAATATTTTGTTACAACATCAAGGCACGCCTGAGCAAGACCAACTCCTCCAGCAGCAGCAGATAGACGGGTCTGATTGAGCGAACTAAATACGATCTTTGCCCCGTCCCCTGGTTTGCCAAGTATATTCTCTTTTGGAACCTTTACATTATCTAAAAAGACCTCTCCAGTAGGAGATGCGTGAGAACCCATTTTTTCCAATGATGAGGTCGTGATACCAGCAAAGTTCTTAGGCTCAATCACAAATGCAGATAACCCCTTGCTGCCAGCAGATTTGTCTGTGTAGGCGTAATAGATAAGCGCATCAGCAAAGTTGGCATTTGAAATCCATGTTTTTGAGCCGTTGAGTAGCCAGTGATCGCCCTTATCCTCAGCAGTTGAGGCCATTGCCATAACATCAGAGCCAGCGTCAGGCTCTGTTATTCCAAAGCCTCCTACATACTCAGCAGTGCAGAGCTTTTCAACATACTTTTGTTTTGCCTCTTCTGTGCCATATTTGTATATGGTGTATCCGCAGCCAAGAACCTGCATATTTACCTGAACCCTTAATGATGATGAGGCTTTTGCAATCTCTTCAGTTACAATCATAGCAGCAAGCCAACCCATATTATCTCCGCCATACTCTTCTGGAATAACTGTTCCAAAAAAGCCAAGCTCTCCCATTGGTCTTATTGCCTCTTTGTATGGGAAGTGATGCTCATGATCCCACTGGTCAGCATTTGGTGCTATCTTCTTTTTTGCAAATTCACTAACTGCTTTTTTAAGCATCTCAAGTTCTTTTGAGAGTTTGAAATCCATTTTGTTTTGTTCTCCTTCAAAAAAAATATAGTTTTAAGCAAATATCACTGTAAAATCTTTATCTACCTTTTTCATAAATTTATCCCACTCAAGACCATGCTTATAAAACGCCATTGAAGAGAGCTTTTTGGTTATAATCGCGTTTCTATAAGCAATAAGTTCATCAGAGTTAAGGGTATTCATAATAGCCTCACGTCCAAGTTTGGTAATAAGAATTTGCGGAATATAGTTCTCCATAATGTTCCAAACAGCCTTTTCGTTTTCAATTATATTTGCAAGGTTCTTTTCACAAATATCTTGGAGTGCAAAAATCTGCTCACTTGTCTTTTCAGATAGCTCAAATAGGGGCACAGATGGGTTTGAATCATGAATTTTTATAAGCATTCCCGTCTCTGCTGATGAGTATTTTTGAACAAGAAGCATAATATCTTTTGTCAATGCCCACTTTGTTGCAATATCTTTAAGTAGCTTTGACTCATAATCTTCGCCTAACAAAAATGCAGTTAAAACCTCTGCAATTGAGCTACTAAAGACTCCGCCCTTGTTTGCTGTTGAGTCTTTTATCTGCTTTATATTTGTTGATGTTGCAATGTAGCGTCTTGAGGCATCATCAAAAAAAACATTTGCACCCTCAACAATAAACTTTAACTCTTTAAAGTTATTGACAAAACTGTGAACATTAGCATGGTTAATTGTATCTTTAAACCCTCCACATGGGATAAATGCCTCAATATTTGCCTTAGCTATAAATCGCCTATTTGCAGGGTCTGTTAAAAATGTGCGGTGAAACATAGCCCCATTTTCAATAAATGTTCCATCTGGCAGGGTGATCTCTTTAGATTTCATTGGAACCATAAATCCATCTGAACTTAACTTATCAAGCGGAAATTGAAGAGAATTTGCACGAGGTGAAGAGTGTCTCATAAATGCAAGTTTCATAAGCTCATTTTTATCAAGACCATTTGGATCAAACAAAATTGAGCCGCCATCAATAATTAAGCAGATTTTACCTTTATAGCACTGAATCTGATTTGCCCCTAAATCGCCATCTGGTCCGCCTGTCATCATAAGATTGAGGTTTTCCTCTTTTGCTCCATAGTGGCCAATCATAGTTCTAAATGAACTCATAATACAGGTAGTTGTCATACCGCTTGTTGCAATTGGGTTATCTTTAGTAGAGGATACGCCGCTCTTCTCAAGAAAATTTGCCATTATTTGATCCATGTCTTTGGTTAGAACAACAGATTCTCCATTTATCTGCAACTCTGTTCCATGATCCTCCCTGTCAAACAGACCAAAGGTATCTCCATTTGAAAAAATGCCATAGGTGTCATGGGGAATCCCAAAGCTCTTTCCAGTTGTGATGGTTCTCCAATATTTGTAACCTCGCTCTTTTGCGTGGTATGATATTGAGTCCATAAGCGGAGCTGTCCCCTCATCTGGTCCAAAAAATATCATCTCTGATTTGCCGTGATAATCAATAATGCTCTCATGCCCAAGCATCAAATCCATGATACCCTCTGTGTAGTCATATAGTGCATCAAGGCTGTAACCTGTTGCATAATCAGCATGAGGAACAACTACACCTTTTGAGCCGCTCTCACATATATCTTTATGTTTGAGCCTTTGAGCCTTTGGTCCAAGTGCGTAGTTTAGTAAAACAACATTATCAAGTTCAGCATGATGGTTAGATGGAGTTACCCGAATTAGCCTCAAACCACCTCTTGCAATGTCGCTTGCCCTAAGATGCGTTCCACAAGCATAATGACCATTGACATAAAAAATACCATAAACAAATTGATTAAAGACAAGTGGATCAAGGATAGAGCCATCAAACCTAAAGGAGTAAGAGCGTTTTTCAGCCTTATAAAAGTTGGTTTTAAGGGTGCAAGATACAAATTTAAACATAAAATTAAAAATATCGTATCCAGGCTTATAATCCATAAATTTGGCTGAAATCATCTTGTCAAACTCAATGGCTTTTTGCTTTAACTTCTCATCTCTTACTGCCCTTTTTGCCTCATCTGCCAACTTTACATTGCCTGTATTTCTGTTGATAATCTCAGGGTTAAATCTGTTATCAAAAATCTCAAATAGAAATTTTATAAGATCAGGGTGTCTTTTAACAGTATCCATAATAGCTTCTGCTGTGTATGTTGACTTATTTGATGTGTGAACTCTTGCAGCAAAGGCATCTTTGTAGTCATCATTGGATAGGCTTGCCATTATCTCTCTGTCTGTAACATTTTCGCTCTCTTTATAGATGAACATCTGGACAAAATCTATGGCATTGCCAGCAAAAAGCATCTCTTGAAATGTAATTTTACCCTGCACATATAGCTCTGTAATCTCGCTCACTCTAAACGATAGATAGGCACAAAGATCATTGATTAATAGCCTCTCTTTTTTCATTGAGAGTTCGCCAAGCACATACAAAGAGCAGATTGATGATGGGACAGATGATTTTCCCCAATATGGCTCCCAGTAGGCTCTGTTTAAAATAATTCCATGATCCTCAAATAACTTTCTAAACACAGGCAACTGAGGAGTTGGAAAATCGCTGTTAAACATCAGGCGAGTCTCACCAGTAGCTGGCAGATTAAAAGACTCTATCAAAGGAGTTACAGACTCTTCGCACAGTTTAAGGACACTCTCATATCGTCTTCTTGTTGGCTCTGGTGTTGATTTGTAATCACCTGCAAGGTTAAACAAAAAGCGAGACTCCTCAAACTCTTGTTTGGTAAAATCTTGGACTGTCTCTGGTCTTATAATGTAGGTGTAGTAGCGACTTTTTGGGCTATAGTGGTATTCGCGTCTATGCCCAGACATTAATGGAGCTAAGATAATTTCTAATCTATCCCTTGTCTCTTCAGTGGCAATTCTTACACGCTGTGCGTCAGTTGCAATCTCTAAATTAAAATCAATATCTGCAACAAGCCCATAAAGTATGAACTTACCATTTTGAAATCTCATGCTTGTAGCAATAGAGGAGAGGATGTGTTTTAAAGACTCTTTTTTAATGTTTTCAAAAAAGTAGTTTGGCAGATCAAGCTCATCAAGCAAAATTCCAGCTGCCATGTTTATAGAAGAGGCAGTTACAAGCCCCTCTGATGCAAGATCAATTACAGCCTCATACAAAATACGTGTATCAAGATTGACACTTTGTGCCTTATCAATAATATAGCTTGATTTTGATATAGAGCCATGCCTGCTAAATATTTCAGCACTATTAGAGTAACTTTCTGTAGGATTTTCCATCATTTCTCCTCATTATTTTATATTTGATTAAACTCTTTACAACCACTATTTTAAACTAAAATGCTATCACATATTTGCAATAGAGGGTAACCACAACACCAGTTCAGGAAAAAGCATAATAAGTATGAGGCAAAGAGCTTGAAGCCCAATAAATGGCCAGACAGATCGGTAGATATGCCCCATTGATATTTGCGGTGGAACAACCCCTTTCATGTAAAAGAGCACAAAGCCAAAAGGCGGGGTCAAGTATGCCATCTGCATATTTACAATAAACAAAATACCAAACCAGAGCGGATCAAATCCTAAGAGTGTAATTATAGGCACATATATTGGAACAGTGATCATTATGATTGGCAGATCGTCCATAACCATTCCAAGCAGGAAGAAACTAAGCTGCATGGCTATTAAGACTACCCATGGATTAAGCCCCATAGAGTCAATAAATTCCTTTACAATATTTGGAAGCCCCAATGTGTTGACTACAGCAGAGAATGCAAGACAGCCGATGATAATCCAGAGCACCATGCTGGTAAGATGAGCTGACTTTTCAGCAGCTTGGGCAATAACTTTTAGAGTGCGTGAGATCGATTTATCTCTTATAAGAACAATTATTATAGAGACCAATGCACCAACAGCAGCAGATTCAGTTGGTGTTGCCATTCCTGAAAAGATTGTGCCCATAACTGAAAATATAAGCAAAAATGGCATAAATAGATTTTTAAGAGCTGCAAACTTCTCACCCCATGTTGCACGCTCCTCTTTTGGGATAGGCGGGGCAAGGGTAGGATCAATTATGCTTCGTACAAAGATATAAATTATAAATAGAGATGAGAGTAGAAGTCCAGGCACAACTCCAGCTAAAAACATCTTACCAATAGATAGGTTAGAGAGCGAAGCATAGACAATCATGGTTACACTTGGTGGGATTAAAAATCCTAATGCACCGCCGCCAGAGATACAACCAACCGCAAGAGTTGATTTGTAGTTGCGTTTAAGCATTGCTGGAAGTGCAATAAGACCCATAGTTACTGTTGCAGCACCAACAACTCCAACCATAGCAGCAAATACAACACAGATAAAGACCGTTCCAATTGCAAGACCACCGGGGACAGGACCTAACCATTTATAAATCATATCAAAGATTTCATCAGCAATGCCTGATTTTTCAAGCATACAGCCAATAAATATAAAAAGCGGAATAGCAAGCAAAATAATGCTTGTCATAACTTCAAGAATTGATGGGGGCAATATAAGTAGGAAATGAGGACCATTCATAATAAGAAGTGTTCCAATTCCTACAACGCCTAAGGTAAAGGCTACAGGAGTTCCAATAACAAATAGCACAATTACAGCTAAAAACATTAAAGCAACTACAAATACTGGACTCATCGTGCCCCCCCTTCATTTTTATAATCAATGACACTGCGTGAAATATTAGCAGCAAGCTGTATGATAAAAAGCAGGGCACCAATTGAAATCATAATTTTTACAGGCCACATAGGAGGTGCAAAAAGGGTGTGTGAGTGCTGATTTGTCTTTATGGCGTGCCATGCAAATTTATAACCTTGCCAAAATAGAATGCCAAACATGAAAAAACCAGTTATTGATACTGCAATATCGGCAAAACATTTTAATTTACGTGGAAAATATTGATAGATTATATCAACAGCAACATGCCCCTTTTCAAGCAGCACCCAACCACCAGTAAGTGCGATATAAGCTGCAAAGATAAATCCGCATATCTCATGTGCCCATATTGTTGGGCTTTCAAAAAAATATCGAGCTATAACTTCATAAACCATGAGAGCCATAAATACAAAGATAAGATAAGCTGAGGCTTTTCCTATCTTTTCGTTGGTCTTTTCAACTAAATTTATAAATTTTTCTAAGGATTGCATATTTAATAGCTTCCTAAAAATTGATTCCCAAAAAGTAGGGCGTTATTATTAAACCCTCTTATTTTTGCAAATTATTTTCAAATAAGAGGGATTTTAGGGGGATAATGCAAAACGCAAAACCAACTTAACTATTACAAATCATAGCCCCTGCTCTTTAGGTCTTTTTTAACAAGCTCAATATATTGTGCAGAGAGTGGGTCTTTTGAAAGATCCTCGCTCCACATAGCAATCGCTGTTGCGAGCCATTTTTCCATAACATCTTTAGATAGTTCAGTATATTGTGCCCCTTTTGCCTCCATCTTAGCCTTTACATCTTTATTTTCAGCAGCAAAAAGCTCTGCAACCTGAAGTGAGCAGCTCTTTAGATTTTTCTCAAATATTGCCTTTAAATTGTCAGGAAGTTCCTTCCAGCTATCTAAATTCATGATAACTTCGCAATTTTGAGCACCAGAGATTTCAGGAGTGGTCTGATATTTGGCAACCTCATAAGTTCCAGCTAAAAAGCTCTCAGCATGATTTCCACTTATTTCAGCATCAATAGTTCCTCTTGATAGTGCAACATAAATCTCTGAAAATGGGATAAATACAGTTGGAATGCCCATTTTTTGGAGTGTCTTTGCAATGGTTCCAGATGCGCGAACTTTAAGTTTTTTCAAATCTTCCCAAGTCTGAATAGGCTTTTTAGAGACAATAGTGTAACCGTCCATTACCATTGGAGCTGCGTAAAATACATTAACCTTAGCGTACGCATCTCTGTAGAACTTTAAAACCTCATCTTTGTATATAAAATCAATTATCTGATCAACGCCCCTTGGATCACCAGGAAGAGCAAATGCTGTGGCTGCAACTGGAAGTATTCCGTCATGGTAACATGAGCAGCTTGTACCCATATTGATTGCACCGTTGCCTACGCTCTCAAAAATATTTGGTCCGCCAACTAAAGCTCCTGATGGCAAAATCTGAATATCGATCTGACCATTACTCTCAGCTTTAATATCTTTTCCCATCTTCTCTACAGCAATGGTTATTGGGTGGTTTAACGAAAACATATTTTGCATGGTGAACTTGTAGGTTTTCTCTGCATGGGCTTGCCCATAAAAGCCAAATGTAAATCCTGCCAGCAAAAGTGTGGTAGTAACGGCTGCAATTGCAATTGATCTTAGTAGATGCTTCATAAATTACTCTCCTTAACATTTTTTTTAAAATTTGTTTTGATTAATCATGGTTTAATAAAAAAAATATTTTCATAAACCATTACCTAAAAATATTAAGAGCCAAAATTTGCAAATTCCAAGCCAGCTTAATATTTAAGAAGTTAAGGTGTTATTTATCAAAGATTTAATGCAAAAGTGCATAATAATCTCTATGATTTTAGAAATTAAAGAAGATAATTCACAACAAGATATTTATCATAACATGTTGTAATTTAATTACAATAAATAGCTATCAAGAGAGCATCAAGACTAAGATATGCAAAAATAGATATAAAATGCAAAAAAGCATATTTGATGGTAGAGATTAACTCAATACCCCTACATTAAATATAAATTTAAGATTGAACCCTCAAAGCTATCTTACATAATTTTGTCTATTTAATCCTGAAACCATAATGGCATAGCTCTTGCTAAAACTCCTTCAAAAGAGAATTTTTAAGTTATCAAAATCCAATTATTTAGAAACTATCATAATATTTTAGCAATTTTTATTAAAACGCCAAAAAGGGAGATAAACCAAATGACCAACAATCAATCTGAACAATATTTAAATCTAAGGAAAAAGAGTGTTCCACAAGGACCTGCCAACATGACACCAGCAATAATCAGCCACGCCTCTGGTGCTGTTATGACTGATGTTGATGGTCGCGAATTTATCGACTTTGCAGGCGGTATCGGGGTCAATAATGTTGGTCATTGCCACCCAAAGGTTGTGGCTGCAATCAAATCACAGGCAGAAAAGCTAATTCATAGCTGCTTTCATGTGGGTATGTATGAATCTTATATAAAACTTGCAACTAAGCTAAATGATCTTGCACCTGGTGATTTTGAAAAGATGACCATGTTTGCAAACAGCGGTGCTGAAGCTGTTGAAAATGCAGTTAAAATTGCAAGATATGCGACAAAACGCCCTGCAATTATCTGCTTTGAAAATGGCTTTCATGGACGAACCCTTTTGACCATGACCCTCACCAGCAAAGTTAAACCATATAAATTGGGATTTGGACCCTATGCTCCAGAGATATACCGTATGCCCTACCCTTACTGTTATAGATGCCCATTTGGTCTTGAGTATCCAAAATGCAATACCCATTGTGCTGACCATTTAGAGGATTTTTTCATCACCAATGTAGCTGCTGAATCTACTGCTGCTGTTATTGTTGAGCCAATTCAAGGGGAAGGTGGATTTGTAACTCCGCCTCAAGAGTATTTCCCAAAACTTGCCAATATCTGCAAAAAACATGGAATCCTTCTTATTCTTGATGAGGTTCAAGCTGGTGCTGGAAGAACAGGAAAAATGTATGCAATTGAGCATTGGGGAGTTGTTCCAGATATGATAACACAGGCAAAAAGCCTTGCTGGTGGAATGCCGCTTAGTGCTGTAACTGGTAGAAAAGAGCTTATGGATATTCCGCACATTGGCGGTCTTGGCGGAACATACAGCGGCAACCCTGTCTCTTGCAGTGCTGCTCTTGCTGTTCTTGAGATTCTTTTTGAAGATAGATTGCTCGATCGTGCAAAAGAGCTTGGCGAAGTTCTGCAAAAACGGTTCTTAGAGCTTCAAAAATCGTATGAGATAATTGGTGATGTAAGGGGCAAAGGTCCAATGCTTGGACTTGAGCTTGTTCGCGACCGAAAGACCAAAGAGCCTGCTTCAGATGAGGCAAAAAAGCTGACAAAACTCTGCTACGATAAGGGGCTAATTTTGCTCTCATGCGGCAATTTTGGCAATGTTATCAGAACCTTAATGCCTTTTGTCATAACCAATGAACAGCTTGATAAAGGTCTAAATATTCTTGAAGAGAGTCTCAAAGAGCTTACAAAATAGATGCAATACCTTGATAAAGAGGCATTAGATTATGAAAGGATTTTTCCAAAAACTTATCACTATTGATGTTACCAAGCAGGAAACATCTGTTGAGTCAATAGATGATACAACATTAAAAGCATATCTTGGCGGTAAAGGTCTTGCAACCCATCTTCTGCTGGAGAAAAACCCTCCAAAAGTTGATCCATTATCGCCAGAGAACCATTTTATCATAGCTCTTGGTCCTGTAACTGACAGCAAAATTTACGGGAGCTGCCGTTATGGTATATTTAGCAAATCCCCCTTAACTGGCTTTTACGCAGAGTCATATTCAGGCGGAAGAGTTGCAGTTCCAATGAGTCGAACAGGCTATGATATAATTGTTATCAAAGGTGCATCTAAAGAGCCTGTATGGCTTGAGATTTCTGATACTGGAGTCAAGTTTCATAACGCCTCTGATCTTTGGGGTATGGATACATATCAGACTGAAGATAAGGTCAAAGAGCGTTGCGGTGTAAAGGGTTGCGGAGCTATGGTTATAGGTCATGCTGGCGAAAACTTGGTAAAGTTTGCAGTTGTAGAGAACGACTACTGGAGATCAGCTGGACGTACTGGAATGGGTGCTGTGCTTGGCTCTAAAAAGATCAAAGCTCTTGTTTTTCACGGCAACGCAAAAAGAGAGTTTTATGATGAAGATCGCATCAAAAACTATGCAAACGAAATTTTCAAGGAGTTTAAAGATCACCCAGCAACAAACATTTACAAGACACAAGGCACGCCAGTCATGGTTGGGGTTCTTAATAAAGCAGGTGGATTTCCCACAAGATACTGGTCAAAAGGGACATGCGGGCATTGGGAGAAGATAAATGCCCAGAGCATGAACGAGAGGCTAAATGTTGTGCCAAAATCTTGTATAAGCTGCTTTATGGGGTGCGGAAAACTCTCAACTGTCAAAGAGGGCGAGCACAAAGGGCTTAAAATTGAGGGTCCTGAATATGAGACCATCTACTCGTTTGGCGGTCTTTGCATGATAGATTCAATTGAAGATATAACGTGGCTCAACGACATCTGCGACCGTCTTGGCATGGATACCATGAGTGCAGGCAATCTATCTGCACTTGCTATTGAGGCATCTCTTCAAGGAAAGATCGCTGATAAACTTCAATACGGCGATGCAAAACTTGTAGCAGAACTGCTCTACAAAATAGCAAGACGAGAGGGGCTTGGCGGACTTATTGCTGATGGCATTAAGGCTGCAAGTGCAGAGCTTGGCATGGAGGATCAGGCTGTGCATGTAAAGGGTCTTGAGCCTGCTGGCTATGATCCAAGGGCTTTAAAAGGTATGGGGCTTGCCTATTCTGTTAGCCCAAGGGGAGCCTGCCATCTTAGGAGCACATTTTACAAGCCAGAGTTAAGCGGAGTTATTGATCCTGATCAGATTGAGAATAAAGCTGAGCTTTTCATTGACTTTGAGGATAGATGCACCCTGTTTGATACCCTTATTTTGTGCCGATTTTACAGAGACTTCTACCCATGGGAGGAGCTTGGAAAAATTATTGAGATGACAACTGGCATGAGCTTATCAAAAGAGGAGCTTCAGGCAGTTGCAGCAAGAGTTACAGACAACACTCGAAGATTCAACATAAGAGAGGGTCTGACATTTAAAGACGATCGCCTGCCTAAACGTCTGATCAGTGAAAAATTAGAAGATGGCAAAGAGATCACAAGTGAACAGGTAGAGTATCTTGTAAAAGATTACTACCAACTAAGAGGCTGGAGCGACGAGGGAATCCCTCAAAATTGATACCCTCATACTCCATAATTTAAGAGACGCACGCCCCACTGTGCGTCTCTTAAATTGTAAAGATAAAAAATAACAAATTTTCAAAGAGCCAAATTTTTTAATTATCTTAACAGGTTATATTTTTTTAGTTTTCGTCCAACTGTTGATTGGTTAAGCCCCAAAAAATTGGCAACAAGAGTTTGAGTTCCATGTATTTGCAACGCATTTTGAAGGATTCGCATCTCAACTCTCTCCATAATTTCACGAAGTTTTCCACCCTCTCCCTCTTTTGTAAGATCGCAGCCAGTTTCAATATTTTGCTCTTTAGCCTGAGCAGATGCCCGCACAGAGGATGGCAAATCATCAAAGGTGATATGCCCATCATTTGAGAGCACAACCAACCTTTCACAAATATTTATAAGCTCCCTTACATTGCCTGGGTAAAAGTAGGATAAAAGTGCATCTAAAGCCTCTCTTGATAGTGTAACCATCGTTTTTTTATATCGAATGCAAGATTGCTCCATGAAATGGTGAAGCATTGTAATTATGCACTCTTTACGCTCTCTTAAAGGGGGCATGGTAATTGGTATGACATTTAGGCGATAATATAGATCACTTCTAAATAGCTTTTTCTCCATCATCTGTTTTAGATCGCGGTTGGTTGCAGCAATGATCCTAACATCAACCTTTTTTTGAGTAGTGCCCCCAACCCTTGTGATTGTCCCATCTTCAAGAAATCGCAATAGCTTTACTTGCGATGCAAGGGGAAGCTCTGCAACCTCATCAAGAAAGATAACTCCTTTATCAGCCATCTCAAATTTGCCAGGTTTTCCTGATGTTTTTGCTCCAGTAAATGCACCTTTTTCGTATCCAAAAAGCTCACTCTCAACAAGAGATTCAGGGATTGATCCGCAATTTAACTTAATCATCGGCTCGCTGCTTCTGCTTGAGTATTTGTGGATTAAATCTGCAATTACCCCTTTTCCTGTGCCAGATTCGCCAAGAATTAAGATTGTAGAGTCAACACTGCCAAGTTTTACTGCCTGCTGAACAATCCGCATAAATTCAGGAGTTTTGGCAATTATCTTCATAGAGCGGGTCTCTTCAATCTGCATCTCTAAGAGGTCTTGTCGATACTGGGCATTTAAAGCAGCTTTTTCATCTAACTCCCTTTGAAGCTCATTTATCTCTGTAATATCTCGCTCATTTACAACAACTCTAAATAGCTTGCCATTGTGATCAAATACAGGATTTCCAGTAAGAAAAAGCTCTTTTCCAGTTCGTGTCTTTTGGATAAGATTTGCCTTTTTTCCTGTTTTTAAAACCTCTAAAGTAACAGATTGATCAACCAACCCCTCTTTGACTATATCACGCATATTTCTACCCACAACATCAGAAGATTTAACACCAGTAAACCGTTCAGATGCAGGGTTGATGCGAAGAACAGTGCCGTTTCCATCGCATATCCATAATCCATCATTACTTGATTCAATTATGGTATCAAGCTCTATTGATAGCTCTTTAAATGAATACATGCTACTTGTAACTGTCTCTATATCAGTAACATCTTGTATAATGCACAAAATCCCAAGTAGGCTATTTTCGTGCATTATAGGGTTTAGCACTATCGAATAACTTGAGTTATTACGCTTTACAACAACCCCTTTAATCGGCTCTCTGGTGTTAAGAAGCGATTTCGCACAATCAGCAAGCTCTGGCAGCGTAGGAGATAGCATGGAGCCAGGGAAAAGCTCCAAACTATCTTGGGCAAGTTTGTTTGAGAGTATCACATTTAAATTAATATCAAGAACCGCAATTCCATTTGGCGAAGCATTAAGTAGTGCTTTGCTAAATGTTCTCCAGCCCAATCCGCTGAAATTTTTATCTGAAATATCGCTTAACGATAAAAGCCCAAGTTCTGATAACATATTGAAATCCTCACAACAAACAGCCTATTTAAAGAATTAGACGCTGATTATCGCACTTATCTCTAAGAAGTCGTAACTCCTCTTCTGATGGGGGAATCTCCTCTTTTACACGCGATATATCAACATTAAACTCCATGTTATCTAAAATCTTTTGTGGTGTAACCCCGGGATAGACACCTGATAGATACATCTCTTTTGTGGTATCATCAAATCGCATTACACCTAAATTGGTTATGACCATAACAGGTCCGCCATCTAAAAGCCCTGCCTCTTTTCTGCTATTTCCACCATTTAAGTATCCTGGACTTGTTAAGTAGTCGAGTTTTTGCACAAATTTTCGTTTTTCATGCTGCATAAAAATAATTGATCGTGGAACAAAAGAGGCAACATCGCACCCTCCGCCACTTCCTGAAAATCGTGTTTTTGGAGAGTAATAATCCCCAATTACAGTTGAGTTCAGATTTCCAAATTTATCGATCTGAGCAGCCCCTAAAATGCCCACAACATGCTTTCCTGTAATTGGATTTTGCATTGTGGCAAAGGAGTCTAAAAGCCCTCCATTTGCAGATGTGCGATACATCACCCTTGAGTCGCCCACAGCAAGGGGCAACTCCTCAAGCTGGGAGTCAATAGCACCAGTCTCAAAAAATATAACACTTTCAGGGGCATTGATATTTTTAGCTGCCATTGCTGCAAGCATTGATATTCCTGTTCCGCAAAATACTATATCTTCATTTCGTATCTCGCGTGCTGCAACAATTGCCATCATCTCTTTTAGTGTGTAGTCCATAAATTTAAAAATCTCCTATCGCCTATCTAAATTTGCAGCATAACCAGTTCTTGGATCAGCTTTAATGGTGTTAAGACGCTCATCACCAACCACTTTTAAAAGAGCATTATGATCATTTAAATCATAGACAAACTTTTTAAGATAATCGTTATAAAGTCCATCATCTTTTGCAGCAGTAGCATAATCTTTAAGATAGCGTGGATCGTAATCATAGTAGTTATAGCAAGCTGTTGGGTATGCTCCCCAAGGGGCGTGAACCACAGCATCAACATGGATAAAGGGAATCTGCGTGCGATCTGAATCTATCTTTAGCTCATCACCCTTGTATAGTTTTTCGCATGTTATAATCAAATGTTTAGCTGATTTTGCCTGTTCAACATCAGCAAAAGATAAGCCTTGAATACGGCAGTTACCACGCAGATCAGCCTCTTGAACATGCAAAATAGTAACATCAGGGTTAATAGCAGGAACAACAACAACCTTTTGAGTGTCGCACCAGTTATCAAACGGATTATCCATAACCTTTAGTTTATCATTAGGAAATTTAGAATTCTCTTTTCTCATTTCAGGAGAAAATCCCCATATCTTTATAATATCGCTTCCTAAAGATGAGCGTGTAGGCAAAAAAGGGACACCCATTGAGCCAGCTAAAAATCTTAAAGTCATTTGATAGTTGGAGTAATCCTCTATTTTTATAAAATTTTCTTGAACCGCTTTTTTAAATCGAATACAAGTTGATGCAAATTTACCACTTCCAGCATAAGCTATCTCTATAGATGATACGCAGCCTCCTCCAATAAGCTCATCAACCCCCTGTCCGTTTGAGTGGGCGTAGATATGAAGCCCTTGTATCTTCTGCCTGATTATCTCATACACAGCAGCCATAGGGTTTCTGTTGATTGTAAATCCTCCGATTGAGAGGTGGCAACCAGAGGTTACGTAGGTGCTTATCACACTTTTAAGGTCAGTCTCTTTATTCTGTTTTAAGTTCATAATGGTTTTTATACCTTTGCTAATTTATTAACAATCTCAACTGCCGAGTCATAAACTGCTGGTTTAAACCGTGATTTTAGGGCAAAGTCGAGCATCTCCATTGTTATCCCCTCCCCTCTTGATGCAATAAAGCCCAAAGATGCCAAAGCCCAATCCTGCTTTTTAATCTGATACTCTTTAAAGTCAATCTCAACAACATTTGCAGATGTTTCAGGAATAGGGACGCTTTTCTCTTTTAGCACTAAAGTTGATGGGCTAAGTTTTCCAAAAAGTTTTGCTCTTCTTTGAACACCCTCATCACTTATGGCAATAACCACAGTTGGAGACTCAATACCAGCATAACCTATCTTCTCAGGCGATAGAATAATCTCACTTACAGATTGCCCGCGAAGAACTGTAATATTGTAATCGTTTTTCATTGAAGCATTAAGACCTGCTGAAATTGCAGCATAGCAGACCATATCACCAGCCGTTACAATTCTCATGCCAGCACTGCCAAGAATTACAATCTCTTGACGTTTTACATCTTTGAGATCAAACTTTTTTTCAACCTTAAAAAGTTCAGGAAAATTTTTTTTATCTGAAGCAAGTTTTCTATACTGATCACCATATTCAGGACGCTGATTTTCTTCTACAACACCTCTGTAAGCTGGAAGATGCTCAACCATCTCATCAATCACCTTTGGGGTAAGCTGATTGCGTTTAGTGTATCGACCTGTACACATTCCTAAGGTCTCAACAACTGAAAATCCTTTATGGTTTATAGCTTCACACAAAATATCGCTCAAAGCTGCATCATGCCCAGAGCATCTTGTTATCCAAGTTGCACCAGCACTTTTAGCAACTGAACAAACATCAATTGGAATTTCAGCTTGATTTAAAAACTCAGAGCCAACAACAGCGTTAGATGGCGTAGTTACAGAGTATTGACCACCAGTCATGCCAAAGTTAAAGTTGTTAAGAATAATCAATGTAAGATCAAGATTTTTTCTGCAAGCTGCAAGAAGATGAGCACCTCCTATTCCAAGCCCCCCATCTCCCATTGTAACAATAACATTTAGAGCAGGGTTTGATAATTTAATGCCAGCAGCATAGGTTAGAGCACGACCATGAAGACCATGAAGAGCATGAACATTAAAAAATGTGTCAAAAAGACCAGAACAGCCAATATCACTTACAATAACTGTATTTTCAGGTAAAAGCCCCATCTTTACAAATGCACTATCAACAGCTTTTGTGATCCTCTCATGTGTGCAGCCAGGACAGAAGACTGGCGGGCGTTTGGTGTTAAGAAAGCTATCCATTTGAAATCACCTCCATAATTTTTGCAGGGGTTATAAGCACACCATTCATCTGACCATAAAAATCTATCTTTTTATCGTGCATCTTATTTTTAAAAAATACCCTCTCGATGTTATCAATGTATTGACCCATATTCATCTCAATTACAACAATACGTCTGTATGGGGCTGACTCTTCACAAATTAGCTTTTGAGGA
This sequence comes from Desulfamplus sp., assembly GCA_015232465.1. Classification (GTDB taxonomy): domain Bacteria; phylum Desulfobacterota; class Desulfobacteria; order Desulfobacterales; family Desulfobacteraceae; genus Desulfamplus. The sequence continues at coordinate 37,014 of JADFZO010000005.1, read as the reverse complement.
ACTGGAAATAGGGTCTTAAGCGTAAGTGTTGAGATTCTGTGCCCATTTTTTTCAAGTTTTGAGCAGGCATCTTCTACAGCTCTTGATGTAACCCCATAACTTATTACAAGGGTATCAGCCCCTTTTCTGTGGTTTGACTCGTAAAGTGTAAGTTTATCTTGGGCACTCTCAATCTTGTTGATAAGCCTCTCTTGAGTTTGGGCAATAACATTTGGATCAATTGTGATATATCCATCTGGGGCGTGGGTTGAAGATGTTTGGCGAACAAGGGTTCTATCGCCAATTGGAAGAAAATCTGGGGCAGAGTTTTGAGCTGCCTCAAATGGCAGATAGTTGCTGTTTTGGTTGGATTGAAAATATTTTCTCTCAATGATGGGAGGCAGCTTTACAGAGTCAAGATCAACGCTCTCTCTTGTCATGCCAATCTCTTTATTTGATGCAATAAAAACAGGGCATCTTAACATCTCTGAAAAGTTAAATGCGTGGAGAGTCAAAAGGTAGCAATCAAGGGCATCTTTTGGGGCAAGCACAACCATTGGAAAGCCCCCTGTGTTGCACCATCTTAAAAACTGAACATCACCATCTGCCCCGCGTGTAGCTGACCCAGTAGATGGACCAAGTCTTTGCACATCAACAATAACCATAGGAATTTCGCTGCCAATAGCAAAAGATATTTGCTCGCTATAAAGGCTAATTCCCGGACCTGACGTTGCAGTCAGAACCTTTTTGCCAGCCATTGATGCACCAATGCAGTAGCCCATAGATGCAATCTCATCTTCTCCTTGAATGCAAATTCCCCCCTTTGATGGGAGCATGGTGAGCATGTTTGCAAAAATTGTTGTAGCTGGTGTGATTGGGTAACCAGCAAAAAAGGTGCAACCAGCAGCGATTGCACCTCTTGCAACTGCTTCATTTCCTTCCATAAATGATAATGCCATTTTTATCTCCAGATATTTAGGGTGTTAAAGCGTTATTTTTTCTTAAATTTTTACTTTGATTTTAACCTTTTGGGTATTTGATAAAAAATTTGATTAAATATTTAATCAAATCCTACCCCCTGATTCAATTGATGTCAAGTATAATTTAACCTATATTTTTGGCTATGATTAAATGCAACAAGTAATTTACCCATCTATCTTCTATGGTTTGACACATCTTGATTATTAAGGTAAAAGCTAACATCACTTTTAAAACTACTTAACAACCATTAACTCAGTTAATATGTTGATTTTATTTGGTTTTTAAGAGTGAATTATAGATGTTTTAAAAAAATAATTTTGAAATATTAATTTTTTTTAAGGAGATCATCAATGGCTGGTCTTAATAAAGTTATGGTTATTGGTAACCTTGGAGCTGACCCAGAACTTAGATACTCACCTCAAGGAACTGCATTTGCCAACTTCTCAGTTGCCACAACAGACTCATGGTCTGACAAGGCTACAGGTGAAAAACAGGAGAAGACCGAGTGGCATAAAATTGTAGTCTTTGGGAAAACTGCTGAAAATTGTGCAAAGTATCTATCAAAAGGTAGGCAGGTTTATGTTGAGGGCAGACTTCAGACAAGCTCTTACGAAAAAGATGGGCAGACTCACTATATCACAAAAATAGTTGCAGATGTTGTCCATTTTCTTGGAACAAAACAAGATAGCATTGGATCAAATCAGGGGGGAGAACCATCTCAACAAGGGGGAGGAGGTTACACCCCAAAACAGCAGCAACCCAATCAAGGGGGAGCACCTCAACAGCAGCAACCACCACAGAAAAGTGTAAACACACAACAGATGCCGAATAACGATACCCCTTCAAATATTCCACCAGACGATGAGATTCCATTTTAAACCAAACAACATCTCGTGATTGTGTTAAGTGCGTGCATCTTTTTTGCACACCCTTAACACACCACTACACAGGCTAATCAATAAAGAGATAATTTTAAATGTATAAACATCTTTTTGGACCAATTCGCTCACGCAGACTTGGAGTCTCTCTTGGAGTTGATCTGGTTACGCATAAAATCTGCTCCTTAGATTGCGTCTATTGCGAATGTGGTAAAACTACCCACCTAACTCTTGAACGCAAAGAGTATGTCCCATACAATGATGTGATTAAAGAGCTTGAGCACTACTTTGCAAACCACCCCACCCCAGATTATGTAACATTTTCAGGTTCAGGGGAGCCAACCCTAAACATACGCATTGGCGATGTCATAAAATATATAAAATCAAGAGATTGGTCTTCTAACAGCCCATCTGATAAGGCTAAAGTATCAGTTGCAGTGCTTACCAACGGCACACTTTTATCAGATAAAGCTCTTAGAGATGAACTTCTTCTTGCTGATCTTGTTGTGCCATCTCTTGATGCTGCAACTGTATCATCATTTAGAAGAATCAACAGACCACACAAGTGGATCGATTTAGATGCCTATATTCAAGGGATTGTTGATTTTAGAGCACTCTATAAAGGTAATTTGGCTCTTGAGATTTTGATTTTGCCAGGGTTTAATGAGAGCAAAGCTGATCTTGATGCCCTAAAAGATGCCTGCTGCAAAATTAATCCTGATTCCATACAGCTAAACACCTTAGATAGACCAGGAACAGTTGCCAATCTTACCCCTGCTTCAAGGCAGATGCTTGAGGAGATAAGAGCATTTTTACAATCTGACGATAGACTTAAATCTGTTCAGATTGATATTGTTGCCTCGTCAGCTAATCCAGCCTCTTCTAATGAGACAAAAAGATACAGAGACGACATGGAGTCTGCTATTTTGGAGATTATCTACAGAAGACCCTGCACTTTAAAAGATTTAGCCTCAATTTTAGGCTCTAAAAAAGAGGAGATAGAAAGGTATCTGATAAATCTTGAGAAGGGTGGAAAGATAGCCTCAACTGTTCAGCAAAGGGGAGTTTTTTACCATACACATACAAATTTATAATCTTGAAATGCAGACACTGATATATTGTTTTATCTCATCAGACTCTTTAAATGGCTCAAGATAATCAAGAGCCTCTTTAAATCGTGCCATGTTCATAAGGCTTACAGCCATGCTAAGTGTAAGTTGCTGTTTATCAAAAATATTTGCTTTGGAGTCTATTTTAGGAATTTTTTTTAAAGCCTCTTTAATTATCTCAACTGCACCATTAAAGTTACGCCCCTTTTGCATGAGCATTGAAAGACCAAGATATGCCCGTGCATCTGGATAATATGAGATTGCACGCTCATACAAAACTCTTGCTGTGCTATCTTGATTCTTAACATTGGACCCATGAAGTTTTGAATTGGCTGAATAGTCTCCATGGCTAAATGTCATTGCAAGTCTTGAGAGAAAATCAGCATGATATGGATATAGCTCTTTATTATCCACAAGCCTTACATTAAGTGCAAAGTTGTGAACATTAGAGTAGAACGCTTCCCTTAATCTCTTGCCAAAACTTTTGACCTGCTCAAAGTTTAAATTTGGGTCAACCTCAAACCATGCAATATCCTCAATCTTTTGACTCCATATATTATTAGGATCAAAATTTTTAATATTAACCAAAGAGTTAATAAGATTTTTATAAAGTGATGTTCCAGCAAAGAGCACAAGCATATATGAGACCATGCTAAGAGGCTCTATTTGCAGCATAAGCTCAATGCTCTGATTTATAGTCTCTTCTGTCTCTTCTGGTGAGCCGTAGATAAAATATGCTCTTGGCAAAATTCCAAACTGTGCGGTTAGCTTAAATGCCTTAATAATGGTCTTATTTTTAAAATGTTTGCCAAGATTTTTCCGTATCTTTTCTGAGCCGCTCTCAACTCCAAAACTTATCTGGATACACCCAGCTTTTCGCATCTTTATCAAAATATTCTCATCTATAAAATCAACCCGTGAGATTGCTGACCATGTAATTTTTATACCTTGACTTATAAACCTATCAATAATCAGATCACACACCTCTACAACCAGCTCTCTTTTCATTGTAAATGTGTCATCAGAGACAAAAAAGTGTACAACCCCTCTATTTACAAGAAGCTCCATCTCATCAACAAACCACTTTGCAGAGTGAAATCTAACCCTTTTTGTGCCCCAAAACTCTGGAGAGCCGCAAAATGTGCAGGTACCAGGGCACCCCCTTGATAGAGATATATGTTGAAATGCAAAATATTTTGCAGGGTGAGGCAGCAAATCTAAATCTGTTATTAAAGCTCTTGATTGAGTCTCAAAAAGAGCTTTAGAGGTACTACGAAAAATCAGCCCATCTATTTTCTCTATCTCATTTGGATCAATATCTTTTTTCTGTTTATGTTTTTTAAGATAAGATACCAACTCAAAAAAGGTCAGCTCTCCTTCGCCCTTTACAATATAATCAAGAGCTGGACAGCCATTAAAAAAATATTGGGGCATAAAAGTTGGGGCAGGTCCCCCAAAAATGATTTGTAAATTAGGAAGAAGTTTTTTTAAGGCAGTTGCACCATCTATGGCAGAGTGGCGATTGGCATTCATAACTGAAAAGCCAACAATATCAGGCTTTTCAACTGCTGCAATCTGCAACAGATAATCAATAGCAACCTTTTTTGGCTCACCCTTAGATTTTACACTTATGTTTAATTGAGATGCAAGATTTACAATCTTTATATCAAACCCTTTATCAAGCATAAGAGCACCAATTGAGTAAATACCCATTGGAGTAGCAGTAGCATCGTCATCAGTGATTCTTTGATCAAGGCAGGCAGGATTTACAAGAAATATCTTCATATTTTAAGATAGGCTCTCTTTTATATTCTTGACTCAATGGACTCAATAGCTGCATCTGCTGCCTCTAAAAGCTCTGAGTGGGCTATTTTTTCAGAACTTACCATTTTATCTATCTCATCTTTTACTGCAACATCTCCAACCTCGCCAAGTGCATAGAGAATATCGCCTTGAGTTGGAATATCAAATTTATCAAATATGCTCAAAAGTTTAGGTGCAACACTTAAAGCAAGCTCAGGGGATTTGGCTGCAATCTCTTCAAGCACAACCATTGCACCAAGTCTGACTGACCATATCTCATGGGTTATAAGACCTATAAATCCATCAAATATTCTACCTTGATCCAGAATCTGCTGGGCAATCCAGCCAGCTTTTCCATCTTCAAGTATTGATTTTAGCGATGATACGCTCAAAGCTGAAGGTTTCCCATTTATAAGGCTATTTGCAAGCAGATCAAGAAATTTTTCTGCATCAATCTGATCCCCTGTCAATCTCAACCCTTCATTTAGAATCAAAGTTGGTACTGACATAATACCATCTTTTGCTGCCTCTTCTGTTGCAAGAGTTCCATCAATTATTGTTAGATTGATATTTGAAGATGCTGCTGCAATTGGAATAATCAAGCCAATCACACTTGGGCAGTGGGCACACTGGCTTGCAACGTAAAGTGTAACGTCAACTAAAGTTGTAATTGATGCAAGATTGGCTTTAAGTTTATCAGAAAGATTTTGAGATTTTTGAGGAGCAGCTAAGAGAGAATCGGTTAAGATAAGATCGCAAATAGGCTTGATAACTGCGTTGTAGTGAGATTTTGAACCAATAAATGTTATATTTGAAATCCCTGTACTAAACCTCGACCATTTAGTCTCCATCTTATTTTGCATAAATTTCACCCAATCTTTTGGAGTTTATCTAAAGAGGCGTAATCTAAAGCCCTTTTTGAGTAAATATCTTCAGTGATTTTAATAAGCTCTAAAGCACTCTCATCAAGCTGGCGTTTAACTTTTCCCGGAACTCCAGCAACCAAAGAAAAGGGCGGAATCACGCTATTTTCAAGGATAACTGAACCAGCCCCAATAATGCTTCCTCTGCCAATCTTTGCCCCATTCATAACAATTGATCCCATACCAATAAGGCAGTTATCTTCAATAGTGCAGCCATGAACCACGCAGTTGTGCCCAATAGTAACCCCATCGCCAATAGTGAGCGGTTTGCCGTGATCCTCATGGCACATTGTCATATCTTGAATATTGGTATTTTTGCCAATAAAGATGGCATCGCAATCTCCACGTAATACGCAGTTAAACCATATTGATGATCGCTCTAATATGGTTACATTACCAACTATGGTTGCATTGGGGGAGATGTAAACTGTTGGGTGAATTGAAGGGGTCTGATTGTTAAAACGATATATAGCCATTTTTCTCCTTATTTTTATAATTTATAACTTCGAAAATTGATCAAAATTCTTATAACCAAAAATCAAAACAAAATTTTAAATTGGTGCAGCAACAACAAGGTTACGCCCACCTTTTTTAGCAGAATAAAGTGCATCATCAGCAGCAGCACAGATTCTATCCATGCGATCGTTGTATTGAACATCGCTTAATCTATCTTTATCTAAGAGGGTTGCAACACCACAACTAAAAGAGGATGAAAATGTGGAATCTCCAGAAGTAAAGCAGATAGCAGCAAAATTTTTACGCAGTTGATCAAGTATTGAAATAGCCTCTTTTATTGAGCAGTCTGGAAGAATAACAGCAAACTCCTCACCGCCATATCGACCAATAACATCTGATTTACGAAGCCTCTGCTTTAAAAGGCTTGCTAAAGAGACCAACACCTGATCCCCAACTGGGTGTCCATAAGTGTCATTTACTGTTTTGAATTTATCTATGTCGATCATTGCAAAACTCATATTGGTTTGGCTTCTTATCGACTTTTCTATGTGAATAGCCAAATACTCTTTTATTGCACTGTGGTTGTAGAGTCCTGTCATGCTATCTTTTATCATAAATGAGCGGATAAGTTTCATACGCTCTGCACGAACAGATACAGCAGATATAAGATGGTGAGGCTTAATAGGTTTAACCAAAAACTCATCACCACCCATACGCCTTGCATTAAAGTGAATATCAATATCAGTTTCGCTTGATAAAAATAGAATCGGAATGCTGATATACTCCTCCATCTGACGAATAGCTTTGGCAAGCTCCATACCATTGCAACCGGGCATGTGCATATCCATCAAGATAAGATCAGGTCTAAACTCTGCTAAAACAGGCATAGATTTTAGAGGATCGTTTAAAATGGTTGTCTTCATTCCAGCATCTTTTAAGATTGTTGCATACATTGCAGATAGATATGGGTCATCTTCCACAATCATAATTCTGCATGGCTCGCTCTCCTCTGAAGTGGTTAATGAGTGAAGAGCTGCACAGAGCACAGATGGGTTTGCAGGCTTTACAAAATAGGCACTTGAGCCAGCACGAACAGCAGCTATGCGAGATAAAAGATCGCTATGGGCAGAGACAAAGACAACTGGTACTGAAATTTTACGCTCTGCCATAAGAGCCATAATAACGTCAGCCCCGCCTGTTGGCTGCTTGTTGTGCATCATATCCATAACAACCACATCAGGGGGCGAGGTGCTAACTGCAACTTTAAACTTATCTAAATCGTTAAATGCAGATACCCTAAATCCAAAACACCTTATCTGATCAGCAAGATTTGCACACTGAAATAGGTCATCTTCGCAAATATAGACAACTCGCTCTAAAAAATCTCTGTTTAAATGAAGTTTATCATTTGGATTTAATATTTTTGAACTATGTGAACTATTTTCTAAAGAGCCACTTTCAATAAATTCAGATACATCAGAGACAGAGGCATCAATGCACTCTTTAGAGATAGGATCAAGACAGTTAATTTTTACCTCTATTTTTGATATATGGCTTGCTATAAGGTTATACCATTCATAAAGCTCTTCTGATTTCAAAGATGGGGGATCGCACCTATCTTTTAAGCCAAATTCAGACTTTACTAACTTTTTGACCAAATTTTCAGCATCAGATGCTTGAAGGCTCAACTCCTTTAATCCAAAAGAGGCAGATGCCCCTTTTAGAGTGTGAATGGCTCGATGAAGCTCTTGAAGCTCTTTTTGGGGCAGAGTTATTAAATTGATATTCTCTTGGGTGCTATCCTCATCTTGATTGGATAAATAGAGTGCGGGGTTAACATTGGCAAAACTCTTTTTTATACTCAATAGCTGTGCAGGCAGTTGAGCGATAAAGGAGTTTTTAAGTTTTTTTAGCCTCTCCTCAACTGATAATTTGTTTGTTTTCATAATTTAAACTCCTCATTTAAACTCCTTTATGGAGAGATAACAGCACAGGAGTATGTAAAATCAGATTCCGTGCAAAAATTCCATATCTTTATCTTGGGTGTTTTTTGTCCCTATTACAAGTATCTCAACTCTATTTCCCTCAATATTTCTAAAGTAGAGCCGTCCATTATATGCAAAAAGAACCTCAAAAGATGCTGTTTTATTCTTTTTGCCAGCAAAGACCTTTCTCTTTACTGTAACGTCTAATGGATCATAGTTAAGCTGATGGATAACCTCTTCTGCCTTTAGCTGCATATCATCGTCATCAAGATCAAGCAACCCCTCAATAGCCCTCTCATTCATCTCAATATTTTTATAAAGATTTGAAAACCGTTTTGCCAAAGCATCAACACTCTTTCTTCTTTTAGAACCACCTTTTTTTTTCTCAACCTTTTCAAGCTGATTTTTAAGGTTTTCTATCTCCTCCTCTTTCTGTTTTTGAAGAGCTATGTTCTCTTCAAGCCTCTTTTCAAGCTGAACTATCTCATTAAATAGCCCCTCTTCAGTGATGCTTGCCTTTCTGCTCTCCTCTTGGGAATCTGCTTTTACCTCTTTTAAGTTTTTAAGAAGTAGCTCACGCTCTTTTTTCAAAGATTCAAGTTTTTCAATATACTCTTTTTCGTCTTTTACTAAACTTGAGATAGCCTCTCTTCTGCTTTTATGATCTTTTGCTATTTTCAAGATAGATTGTTTGTAGAAAAAAAAGAAGATCAAGAGAGAAAATAGGGTGTATATTGATAAGATGATATTTGATAATAGGGTGTTTTGTCTAAGCAACACAGATACTTTAAGATCAAAATCCAACCCATTTGCAATAGTTATCTTTTTAGATTCAACACGACTATTTTGATCCTCATCTTTTGAATTTTCAGCACCGTTACAGTGCAGATAGATAAGATTACCTGAGCTATCTGTTAAACTAATATTTGCACCAAGCCCAAACTTCTTTACAAGCAGATCAGAATCAGAAAGCTCTTTAATGTAGTTGCCCATTAAATCTACAATTGAGTCTAAGACAGAACTCTCGTTAGCTTTATAGCCATTAACTATATGACTTTTAATCTTATTTTGATGCTCAGTCTCTAAGTATCTCTCAATACCAATTAGCGTTGTTGTAAATAATAAAGGGATAATAATAATACAAAAAATAGCTGTCTTTAAAGGAAAATATCTCATACACTCTCCAGAAATCTAAGGAAATCTTTATAAATCTTAAAAAATTGTCATACAAACACTTTTAAAAATTAGAACTGCTGCGTAACTTAAAATATAATTCAACATACCAATAAAAGCAATTGCTCTAAAATCTATATCAGCCCTGAAATTTATGCTATTATGAGGGGTACAAACGTGCTGCACCCCATAATAGTTTTATAAAATATCTTCTAAAGCTGCCTCAATATCAGGATATTTAAACTTAAAACCGCTCTTATTTAACACAAAAGGGATAGCCTTTTGACTACTTAAAAACGCCTCTCCCATCTCTCCCATCACAGCTTTAACCATAAATGCAGGGGCTGGCATAAAACTTGGTCTATTTAGAGCCTCTCCTAATGCTGATGTAAAATCTTTATGCCTTAATGCTTGTGGAGCTACAAGATTTACAGCACCAGAGATGGTTTGATTCTCTATAAAAAACAAAATTGCACCAATAAGATCGTCAATGTGTATCCAAGGAAACCAGTGAGTCCCCTTTCCTAAAGGTCCACCAGCAAAGAGCTTAAAAGATGGTAGCATCTTTTCAAGAGCACCACCATTTTTACCCAAAACAACCCCAAACCGCATAATAACAACTCTGGCACCTTTATCTTCAGCTTTTAATGCACCATTTTCCCAATCAACACAAACCTTTGCAAGAAAATCATTTCCAAAAGATTCAGACTCTATAAGGCTATCTTCACCTCTATTTCCATAATATCCAACTGCAGATGCGTTTAAAAGAAGCTGCTTTTTATCACCTTTTTTTTGCATAGCAGCAACAATATTTTTAGTTGTAAGAACTCTGCTGTTGTATATTTGAGACTTATGCTTTTGAGTCCAATATCCAAATATATTTTTTCCAGTAAGGTTGATTATCACATCAGCCTCTTTAATAGCAGTTTGCCAATTTCCCGCAATAGTTGTATCTGCACTTATCCAATCAGAATGCTCAGGACTAACATGTTTTAATTTCAGCCGCTTTGATGTTCCAATACCAGTAACGTAATCTCCTCTGTTTAACAAAACACGACAAAGATTACCTCCAACAAAACCAGATGCCCCAGTTATCACAATTTTCATGCTGTTTACCCCCCTTATAAAAAGTTATTAAGTTGATACCACGCAAATTACATTATATCTATTTTTTAGATATTATAAAATATCTTTTGAACTTGACTTGAAGAGTTGCTATTGTTAGAGAATAAAAATTCACTCAATCGGGCAATTAATACAACAAATAATCATATAAAAAAGCAACAAAAAAGAGCGTCTATGTTAAAATGCAACAGAGAAAAGGTTCTTATTGTAGATGATGCAATTGACAGCATTAAGATATTTGTCAATCTGTTAAAAGATGATTATGATACCTTCTTTGCCAAAGATGGCGAAAAAGCTCTTGAAATAGTTTATGAAAATAGACCAGATATTATTCTTCTTGATATTGTTATGCCTAAAATAGATGGCTATGAGGTGTGCCAAAGGCTCAAGAGCGACAGCCGAGTGGCAGATATTCCAGTGATTTTCATCTCATCAAAAAATCAGGTAGAGGACGAGGCACAAGGGCTTGCTCTTGGGGCAATTGATTATATACAAAAACCAGTAAGTCCTGCAATTTTAAAAGCCAGGGTTAAAAACCATCTACGTCTTAGCAGTGCCATGAAGGAGTTAAAAAGGCTATACAACATGGCGTTAGATGCAAGTCCACTCACAGGGCTGCCCGGCAACAACAGCATTGCTAAACATATAGAGGCAGCCATTTTTAATGGGGAAAAGCTATGTGTTATCTACTCTGATCTTGACAACTTTAAAGCCTTTAACGATAAATATGGGTTTGCAAAAGGCGATGAGGTTATTATATTTACAGCTCATGTAATGGAGATGGGGTTAAAGGCAAATGGGGTAGAGGACTACTTTATTGGTCATATTGGCGGCGATGATTTTATCATCACTCTGCCTTTAAATAAGGCTAATGATGTTGCTGAAAGCATTATTGTTATCTTTGATGATGGAATTCTATCCTTTTACAATGCTGAAGATGCTGCAAAAAAATCTATTGTCTCTTCTAATAGGCAGGGTGAACAGCAGACATTTCCAATAATATCAATAAGTATGGCTGGTGTTGATATCTCATTGCCGATTTATAAAAAGTATATTCAGATTAATGATGCCTGCTCGGACGTGAAAAAAAAGGCAAAATCTATTGAGGGTAGCTGTTTTGTAATGGATAAGCGTAGAGTTATCCTATAAATTTGCTCAAATATTTAAGATTTAAAAATAAATAAAGATAAATAAGGATTTAAAAGAAAAAAATGAAGATATTTACCTACCCTTCTGAGTCAGGAAAAAAACGGGTCTCTGAGATTATTAAAAGAGGTCTTGGCTTTTCAGAGGCTGACTACAAGCAGGTTTTAGCATATATTGAAGATGTAAAAGAGCGTGGAGACAAGGCAGTTGTTGAATACACAAACAGATTTGACTCTCAAGCTGTAACAGAATCAAATCTTATTGTTACACAAGAGGAGTTTGAAAATGCAGAGAAGTTGGTAGATGCCCAATTTTTAAAAGCTCTTGATCGTGCAATTTTTCAACTGCAAAGTTTTCACCAAAAGCAGAGGCAAAACTCATGGATAGATACCCCGCGTGATGGTGTTATAGTAGGTCAGCTTGTAAGGGCTGTTGAGGCTGCTGGAATTTATGCTCCTGGGGCTAAGGGCGGAAAGACTCCGCTTGTCTCATCTGTTCTAATGGGTGCGACTCCTGCAAAAGTTGCTGGTGTTGGCTCTATCTCTTTGATGACTCCGCCAATGGCTGATGGTACAATAAATCCATATATGTTAGTTGCAGCACAAAGGGTTGGAATCAACAAGGTTTTTAAGGCTGGAAGTGCGTGGGCTATTGCAGCTTTAGCATACGGAACAGCAAAGATTCCAAAAGTTGATGTGATTGTAGGACCTGGAAATCTCTACGTTACATTGGCAAAAAAGATAGTATCTGGAACAGTGGGGATTGATATGATTGCGGGACCAAGCGAAATCCTTGTAATTGCAGATAAATATGCCAATCCTGATCATCTTGCAGCAGACCTTTTATCTCAAGCAGAGCATGACACATTGGCATCTGCTATTTTAGTTACAGACTCTACGGCTCTTGCTGAAGCAACATCAAAGGCTGTTCAAAGTCAGCTCGCAGTGCTTCCAAGACAAGAGATTGCACAAAAATCAATAGATGATTTTGGTTCAATCATGGTTGTTCCAGATATTGAGACTGCAATTGATCTATCAAATAAGCTTGCACCTGAGCATTTAGAGTTGGTTGTAAAAGAGCCGTTTCAATATATTGGTCAGATAAAAAATGCTGGTGCTGTTTTTGTTGGACCATACACGCCTGAGCCTGTTGGAGATTATATTGCAGGTCCAAATCATGTTCTGCCAACTGCTGGCACTGCCCGCTTTTCATCAGCCCTTTCAGTTGACCATTTCATAAAAAAGATAAGCCTTATCAACTACTCTGAGCCAGCCTTTAAAAAAGAGGCTCAAGATATAATCACACTTGCAAATATTGAAGGGCTTGGTGCTCATGCAAATTCGATAAAGGTGAGGTTAGATTAATTTTTTTATGTGTAGGGGGCAAAAATTTTAATACACCCCTCACATAAATTTTAATCAAATTTTTTTAAATTCGCTAATGGCAAACAAAAGCAATTTTCACTGATTACAGTAATGGTTCTGCTCACTGCAATCTGGGCACTCCCAAGTTATGCCATTACAGGTCATTCCCCATTGATTTTCATACATACAGCTCTGACATATTGAGAAACCACATTTGCAATTCCAACAAAATGAAGCCTCTTTTGTGCAGCAGTGGCAAATTTTTATCCTCTTTTTGCGTCTATTCTCTTTACGTTCATCAATATTCATATAATATGCCTCCTTAAAATAACGAGCTTTGTTTTTTTGATAATAACATATTTCATTTTTAAGATTTGACAATATTTTAAAAGCATTAGCGTTATGGTTAAATCTTAACTGCTTGGAGATTCCCTACAATGCAAAAGACTCAAACTATCTACCTTATTGATGGAAGTGCCTACCTCTACCGTGCATTTCATGCCATACCAAACCTCTCAACATCAAAGGGAGTTCCTACCAATGCCACATTTGGGGTAACAACAATGCTTCTAAAGCTGATTAAAGAGAGACAGCCTGAGTATGCAGCAATATTTTTTGATGTAAAAGGTAAAACTTTTCGCCATAAACTCTACGACAAATATAAAGCCAACCGTTCAGCAATGCCAGAGAAGCTTGTGTCGCAGATTCCAACTATAAAAGAGATAATCAGAGCGTTAAATATCCCTATTGTTGAAAAAGAGGGTTTTGAGGCTGATGACCTTATTGGCACATACTCTCGAATAGCCAAAGAGATGGGCTGGCAGACAGTTATGGTTACTGGTGATAAAGATTTTATGCAGCTTGTTGATGATGGGTGCGTAATATGGGATCCTATGAAGGATAAGTATCTTGATAAAGAGGCTATTAAAAATGAGTTTAACATTGAACCAAAGCAGGTGATTGAGATGCTTGGGTTATCTGGGGACGCATCAGATAATATTCCTGGAGTTACTGGAATAGGTCCTAAAACTGCTCTCAAACTTATTGCTGATTATGGCTCTATTGATGGGATTTACGCCAATCTTGATAAACTTAAATCAAAGAAATCTCTTTACAGCAAACTTATTGAAAATCAAGAGCAGGCTCTTTTAAGCCAACAATTGGTAACCATTGACCAGTTTGTTGATGTTAATGGGCTTAACCAAACAGATAAAGAGTCTAAATTAAATTGTGATCATCTTCAAGAGTTTAAACTTAAACCATACAACAACCAAAAACTAACTGAGCTTTTTAAATTGCTTGAATTTAGAAAACTCCATCAAGAGTTTTTTGAAAGAGCACCAAAAGAGGAGTCTCTAAAAGTTCAAAAAGATTACAGGTGCTTAACTAAGATAAAAGAGGTTGAAACTCTTGCACAAGAGATAGGCTCACTTGTCGCCTCTGGTGAACCATTAACACTTTCAATTGATACAGAGACAACATCTATAAGCCCAATTTTAGCAGAGCTTGTTGGCATATCTATCTCATTTAAGGCTAATCAAGCATTTTATATTCCAGTTGGGCATGTTGAGCCAAACTCTTTGCCATCAGAGCTTTTTACTCAAGATACAAAACCAGAGGCTAAATCTAAAATTGTGCAGTCAGATAAATTGGCTGTTTTAAATATCCTAAAGCCAATACTTGAAAGCCCGTCAATTAAAAAGATCGGGCAGAACATAAAGTATGATTATATTGTTCTTGCAAAAGAGGGGATCAAGATAGAAGGGATTGAATTTGACACCATGATTGCATCATATCTGCTTAACCCTGCTGGCAGAGGACACTCACTTGATCAGATTGCTCTTGATCTTTTAGGGCATAAAAATATCACCTACAAAGAGGTCTCTTTAGATGCAAAAGATTTTAGCGAGGTGGATATTAAAAAGGCTACAGATTATGCTGCTGAAGATGCTGATATAACCCTTCTTGCTTACAATATTTTGCAAAAAAAGATTGATGATGAAAATCTTAAGAGTTTAATGCAAACAATTGAAATTCCTTTAATTACAGTTTTAGCAAATATTGAGATGAATGGAATAAAGGTTGATAAATCAAAACTTCAATCACTATCAAAAGGTTTTGAGCTTGAACTTGAGAACATTGAGAGTGATATATTTAGAGTTGCGGGTCAAGAGTTCAACATAAACTCATCTCAGCAGCTTGGGCATATCTTGTTTGAACGGTTAAATTTACCAGTGCAAAAAAAGACCAAAAAAAAGACAGGATATTCAACAGATATTGCAGTATTAACCGAGCTTGCAACCCAACATGAGTTACCTGCAATGGTTTTACGATACCGCTCACTTGGCAAACTAAAATCAACCTACACAGATGCCCTGCAAGAGCTTATTAACCCTAAAACAGGACGGATCCACACATCATTTAATCAGGCAATAACTGCAACTGGCAGATTAAGTAGCTCTGATCCAAATCTGCAAAATATCCCAATTAGAACAGATGAGGGCAGACAGATAAGAGAGGCGTTTATTCCAGAAAATGGGTTCAAACTTGTCTCCGCTGACTATTCCCAAATTGAGCTTCGTATTCTTGCCCATTTTGCAGATGATAAGATATTGATTGAGGCATTTGAAAATGATGAAGATATACACACAAGAACAGCAGCAGAGGTGTTTCAGGCAATGCCAGAGATGGTTGATAGCGAGCTTAGGAGGCAAGCAAAGGCTATTAATTTTGGGATTGTTTATGGTATGGGTGCATTTAAATTATCTAACGAGCTATCTATAAGCAGAAAAATGGCACAAACCTATATTGACAACTATTTTGCAAGATATTCTGGTGTAAAACGCTACATGGATTTGACCATTCAAAAGGCAAAAGAGATGGGAGCGGTTACAACTCTTCTTGGCAGAAAACGTGAGCTTCCTGATATTTACTCATCAAATGCAAATGTAAGAGGCATGGCAGAACGTATGGCAATAAATACCCCAATTCAAGGAAGTGCAGCAGATATTATCAAACTTGCAATGATTAAGATGGATAGAGCGTTAAATGAGACTTGTCGATCTGATGGAAAAAAGATGAAATCAAAAATGATCTTATCTGTCCATGATGAGATTCTATTTGAAGTTCCAGACGATGAGTTAGAAGAGTTAAAAGCCCTTGCAAAGAGCGTGATGGAGGGTATAAGAGTTGTGGAAGGTCTCTTTGAGTTAAAAGTGCCTTTAAAAGTCAATATTGATGCAGGCATGAACTGGGCAGAGGCTCACTGATTTAGATAGCTATTTCTTATCTCTATCAGAAGAGGGTTGAGTTATCTCAAAATCTGAGTCATGTGCCTTAACAGTTTGGCTTATAGTGGCATAAATATCTCTGAAAGATTCATGGATACTTGATGGCGAAAGCCTGCCCATCTCAATAAACTTGACCACAATCTCTTTTGTTGTTTTAAGTATGTTTTCATCTATTGTTTTCATAATGGTTCTTGTGATTATCAAAGAATATCTTTAAGGTCAATAGGTTATCTACAACGTTTTTTAAATAAATTTATAAGGATAAAAAATTTTAAATGGAAGATAGTATCTCACAGACAGATAAAATGGTTCAAAAAATCTTTTGCAGTGGAAAAAATATTACACTTATTGGCACAGCTCATGTCTCAAAAGAGAGTGCAGAGCTTGTACAAGAGGTGATTCATCAAGAAAAACCAGACACAGTGTGCGTTGAGCTTTGTGCTACGCGTCTTAAATCTATCCGAGACAGCGAAGGTTGGCGTAACATGGATATTGTAAAGGTGATTCGTGAAAAAAAGGCAATGTTACTTTTAATCAATCTTATGCTTGCATCGTTTCAAAAACGGTTAGCCCAAAAGTTTGATATAAAGCCGGGTCAAGAGATGATTAATGCCATTGAAGCTGCTGATAAAGAGGGGGCAGCACTTATAACTGCTGATCGTGAGATTCAGGTAACACTTACACGAGTTTGGCGTGGCATGGGATTTTGGGAGAAGGTAAAGCTGATGTTTCAGCTTCTTTTATCGCTTATCACTTCAGAAGATATTACAGAAGAGGAGATTGAGAAGATGAAACAAGAGGATATCTTAGAGACCCTTTTGGCTGATGTTAAAAAATCTCACCCAATAATGGAGAGGGTTTTAATTGATGAGCGAGACCAATATCTTGCAGCGAAGATAAAAACTGCACCAGGAGAAAATATTGTAGCTGTTGTGGGTGCTGGGCATCTTTCTGGAATCAAAAAATATATGGGGTATGATGTTAAAGGCTTTGGCACGATAGATGGCTCAACAGAAAATAAGCCTGACAAAACTGACAAAACCATTGATATTAAAGAGCTTGAGACTCTGCCTGAGCCAAGTACCCTATCTAAAGCTATGAAGTGGTTAATACCAGCAGTTGTTGTTATTTTGTTTGGAGCTGGATTTTTTGTAAAAGGCGGAGATACAGGAGGTGATATGATCTGGCTCTGGATTGTGGTAAATGGGGTGTTTGCAGGTTTAGGGGCACTTGCTGCACTTGCCCACCCATACAGCATAATTTCAGCTATGGTTGCAGCACCAATCACAATTTTGCACCCAATGATTGCTGCTGGCTGGGTCTCTGGGCTTGTGGAGGCTGTATCACGAAAGCCTAAGGTAAAAGACCTTGAATCTATACCAACTGATATTATGTCTATAAGAGGGTTTTGGAAGAATAATGTTACAAGGATTTTGCTTGTTGTGGTGTTCACAAATTTAGGGGCAACTATTGGGGTTTTTACTGCTATCCCTTTGATGCTAAAAATTATCAATTGAGATTAAAAAGGCTTTAACAAATATGGAATATGACACTATTGAACCGATAAAAATTGGAGTGAGCACATGCCTTCTTGGTAAAAATGTTCGGTATGATGGCGGGCATAGCCACGATCCTTTTATAACTGGAACTCTTGGGCAGTTTCTTGAGTATGTGGCTGTCTGCCCTGAAGTTGAGTGCGGTATGACTACCCCAAGAGAGGCTATACGCCTTGTTGGCGATGTTGATAACCCTAAACTTATGACCCAAAAGACAGGGATAGATAAAACATCTATGATGCAGGGGTGGATAGAAAAAAAGCTCAAAGAGCTTGAAAAAGAGGAGCTTTGCGGATTTATCTTTAAAAACAAATCTCCAAGCAGTGGGCTTTATCGAATTAAAGTCTATGGAGAAGATGGGCAGGTAAAGAGCAACAATGGGGTTGGCTTGTTTGCACGGGCATTTACAAGCCATTTTCCAAGAATACCAGTGGAAGAGTCAGGTAGGCTCCATGACCCAAAGTTAAGAGAGAACTTTATTGAAAATATCTTTACCCTTAAACGGTGGCGAGATGTGGTAAATGGTTTTAAAGATAGAGATCAATATAATAAAGCTCAATATAATAAAATGGCTAACAAAATAGGGGCGTTGGTTGATTTTCATACAAAAAATAAGCTGCTTTTGCTCTCTCACAGCGAAAAGATATATCGCAATATGGGCAGGCTTGTTGCAGATTGTAAATCAATTGAGCGTGATATTTTGCTTGATCAGTATGAGAACCTTTTGATGCAGGCGTTAAAACTTCTTACTACCACCAAAAAAAATATAAATGTTCTTTTGCACATGATGGGCTATTTTAAGCGTCAACTTGAGCCTTTTGAAAAGTCTGAACTCTTAACCAATTTTGATAATTACAGATTGGGATATGTGCCTCTAATTGTGCCACTTACACTTATAAAACATTATGTTTTAAAGTATGATCAAAAATATTTAAGCCAGCAGACATATCTAAACCCACATCCAGTTGAGCTAAAGCTAAGAAATTACTACTGATTATTTTTTTAAAAAATTAAGTCTGTTTTGATACAGCTTGACTCTTTATCAATGCTAAAAAATCTGTAAAAGTTTTGGTTTTCAGAGTGCCCTGGAGTATAGCCTGATTACGGAAAAGTTTTGCAATTTCAGATACAATGTTAAGTTGTGACTCTAAAGCACTATCAGGGGTTAGCACAAGAAAAATAATATTGGCTGGCTTGCCATCAGGTGAGTCAAAATCAATCCCTGTTTCAGAGATTCCAACCACAACAAGAGGAGAGCTAAGCCCTCTAATACGAGCATGTGGGAGGGCAACCCCTTTACCAATTCCAGTACTCATAGCCTTTTCTCGCTCCCAAACAATACACTCAACCTCAGTTTGATCCATACTGAACTCCCTGCATACAACATTTACCATCTCCTTAATCGCATCTTGTCGAGAAAGAGACCTTAATTCTCTTATGAAAAGTTTTGAGAAAAGAGCATCTTGAAGCCTCCATGGTTTTGCGGGGCAAAGAATTAGTCTTATTGCAGGTCCACTTATTATTGATGTGATTATTGCCATTATAACCAAAGCAACAAATAGCCTCTGGTTAATAATTCCAGCTTCCAGAGCTAATAATCCAAGAATAATCTCCATTGCACCTCTTGAGTTCATTGCAAAACCCACAGCCCATGAATCTCTTAGAGCCATTCCTCCCCATCTTGCCCCAATCACCCCACCTACTAATTTACAAAAACATGCAATAATTAAAACCAAAATTACTAAAAGAAAATCAAAATGTTCAAAAAAATTAACCCTCAAACCAATGCTTGCAAAAAAAAGAGGAGCAAAAATAAATGAGATAAAGTTCGAGATGGTTACTCTGGTCTGCTCCCTTAGATGAGATGAGTCTCCAATTGCCGCTCCTACTAAAAAAGCTCCAAAAATAGCGTGTATTCCTATCCATTCAGTAAATGCGGCTCCAAGCAGAGCAAGAACTAAAGCAAAGCTAATTTCTCCATCAGGCCACCTTGTGTAAGCCTGAACAAAAGGAAGAGTTTTGTCAATCAGCCATCGACCCAATGTGAGCATAGTGCCAGCAAATAGAAGGGTCAAAAAAATAGTAAATATTATGTGATTACCACCACTATTTGATGGATTATCTCCCATAAGACTAAGAACAACGGCAAAGACTATCCAACCCACAATATCGTTAAATATCGCAGCACTCACTACAACCATTCCAAGCTCACTTCTATAAAGGTCCATATCCATAAGAGTTTTGGCAATTACTGGAAGTGCTGAAATTGACATCGCAGTTGCTAAAAACAGGGCAAATGTGAATTGATTGACGTGAAGTTCTCTGCCAAGCATATTCGGAATAGCCATAGCTGTCATAAATCCAAAAATAAATGGAATCACAATGCTTATAATTCCAACTTTAAGCCCAACTTTGCCATGCTTCCAAATCGTTGAGAGATCAACCTCTATTCCTGCAACCATAAGAAAAAGCACAATAGCAAGGGTTGATATTGCATCAAATATAATTGCATTTGTTCCATTTTGAGGAAACAGAAACAGGCATAATTCTGGAGCAATACTTCCCAACACAGTTGGACCAAGCAAAACTCCAGCAAGCAGCTCACCTACAACCGCTGGTTGGTGAAAACGTTGAACAATCTCTCCAAGTATTCGTGCTACACCAAGCAGCACTCCAATAGAGAGCATCATAAGCATAATATTGTGAGGTGTTATTTTTTCCATTTTTTAATCTCAAGTTGAACTATTTAGATTTACTTTGGTTCACTAAAGTTGCAACTTAAAAGCACATCTTCATCAATTTCAGATTGCACCTTGTAGGGAAGGCTCTTAAATAGCTTTATCATATTTTTGTTGCTTGTTGATGTTATGGCAAACATTCCATTTATCCCTCTGTTGCGTGCTGACTCTGCAAGTTTTCTGATCAATATAATTCCAACGCCCCTGTTTTGGTAACCTTTGCTAACAGAAAAGGCAACCTCAGCCATATTTGTTGCAGGCTCAAGATAGTAGCTGCCAACACCGACAACCCTATCAAATCCCATCTCACCAATCAGGGCTATTATTGTTAGATTTCTTTTATAATCAATCTGGCTCATAACCTCAACATCGTCTCGCAAAAATTGGGTCTTTTCATGGAAAAATCGAGAGATAACATCTGCCTTTTCCAACTGATAAAAGTGCTCCTGAATCCTTCTGTCATCAACTGGTTTTGCAGGTCTAAAGGTTATAGTCTCACCATTTACAACTACATTTTCCTCAAGCTGAACAGGGTATATTCCATAGACAGATTCGCCAAGCGTGCGATCTTGACCTATCATGCCAATCTTTTTTGCTTCACTTAAAAGCTCGTCTCGAAACTCAGGGTGTGCAATGCTTATCAAGGCAAATGCCCGCTCTTGAGTGCTTTGACCAAATAGGTTTACAGAGCCAAACTCTGTAACCACATAACGTATATCTTCGCGTGGGATAGTTATAATTGTATCGAATAGTTGAGGCACAATAGAGCTAACTCTTCTCTCTTTGCCATCATCATCTTTTACAGTGGTTGTGGAGTTTAGCATAATAATTGACTTTCCACCCTTTGATCGATTTGCACCTCTAATAAAATCTGCTATGCCAGATACACCAGCATATAGGGTGTAAGATTGTGCTTCACATGAGACCTGCCCAAAAAGATCGATCCTTTGAGCCACATTCATTGAGATCATCTTGTTGTGCTTTGAGATGATCTCAAGATCATTTACATAATCAAATGGTTGAAACTCAACTGCTGGATTTATGTGCAAAAACTCATAAAGCGAGCTTGTCCCAACTGAACAGCCAGCAACCATCTTGCCGTTGTTAAACCCCTTTTTTTTGTTGGTTATCACACCTTTTGCGTAGAGGTGCATCATATCATCAGTAAGAAATTGAGAGTGGATACCAAGATCATTTTTATTAGATAGAGCCTGAATTGTTGCCTGAGATGCTGCATCAAGCCCAATTTGAAGTGTTGAGCCATCTTCAATTAGCATCACAATATGCTGACCAATCTTTGCAGCTTTTTGAGGCGGAGGGCTTGATGTTATTGTCATTAACTCCTCATCTATCTCAACGATAAAGTCAACATCGTTAACATGGATAAAGCTCTGCCCTAAAACCATTGGCATTCTGGAATTTACTTGAGCTATAACCACATCAGCAGATAGAGCAGCAGCAAGGCTCACATCAACAGAGACCCCAAGACTCATCCAGCCAAAATCATCAGGCGGCGATACCTGAACCATAGCAACATCAATTGGAATTCGTCTGCTGCTAAATAGGCGTGGAACTTCAGCCATGTTCACGGGGGTGTAAAATCGTTTGTTCTTCTCAAGCTCTTTAGAACGGGCAGAGCCTAAATAGATTGAGCGGATACTCATAGCCTGATCTTTTGTCTGATCTGCTATCTGCATTAGAGGCGTTGTCTCCCTTGACATGAGACGAATAATCTCAATATCACTTAGTTTGTAGGATATTTCAGCAAGTCCACTTACAAGAGCTTGTGGCTCTCCGCAGTATGAGCCGATAAAGACCCTTTGACCTGAGTGTATCTGACTTACTGCATCTTTAACGGACCGCTTTTTATAGACATAATCATCTGCCCAATAACTGCTGTTTCTCATAAGAGTTCTCCTTAAGTTGTTCAATTCATGCTTTTAAAAAAAGAATGAGCCTTAATATTATTGAATAAAAACTTAACAGCATAATAGCCTCAAATCAAGAAAAATGGAGAGAATCTATTTTGATTTTCATTGCTTGACATCTTATTATTTAAGGCTTTAGAATGGCAAAAAATATCAAAATGGATAAAATTTTTTCACAAAGGGGGCAAGTTATGACTGGTATCCTTTCAATGATTTTAGCTGGCGGTGAAGGCACTCGGTTATCTTCTCTAACAAGTCTAAGAGCAAAGCCTGCTGTCCCATTTGGTGGCAATTACAGAATCATAGACTTTGTTTTGAACAACTTTGTAAACTCAGACCTTCTCCAGATTTTTGTATTGACCCAATTTAAATCCCATTCACTTATGAAACATTTAAGTCAGGCTTGGAGAATCACAGGGCTAACTGATCGCTTTATCGATCCAATACCAGCTCAAATGAGAACTGGAAGACACTGGTATAAGGGGACTGCTGATGCAATATATCAAAATTTAAATCTAATTGACACCTATGATCCTGAAATTGTCTGTGTATTTGGAGGAGATCACATCTATAAAATGGATATTCGCCAGATGGTTGATTATCACAAAACAAAGCTGGCTGGCTTGACAGTTGCGGCAATTCCTGTTCCAGTTGCTCAAGCATCTCAATTTGGTGTGATTGAGGTTGATGAGAGTGGAAAGATGGTTGGATTTAAAGAAAAGCCAAAAGAGCCTCCAAAAACAATACCAGATCGCCCCACTCATGTCTTAGCATCTATGGGAAACTATGTTTTTGATGCAGATACTCTTGTCAATTACCTCCAATTAGATGCAGAAGATGATAACTCCATGCACGATTTTGGTCATAACATTATTCCAATGCTATTTCCCCTTGGCAATGTCTATGTTTACGATTTTTCACAAAATATAATACGAGGAGAGCCTGAAAACTCAAAAGGGTATTGGCGAGATGTGGGGACAATTGATTCCTATTATGAGGCAAATATGGATTTAATAGCTGTAACCCCATCTTTTGATCTCTACAACAAATATTGGCCCCTTAGAAGCTACCACCCAGCGGTTCCGCCTGCAAAATTTGTCCATGATGAGCAAAATAGGGTTGGACATGCCATAAACTCTGCAATATCATCTGGCTGCATTATTAGCGGCTCTGTTGTAAATCAGAGCATTTTAGGTTATAGCGTTCATGTTCATAGCCACTCATATATTGAAAAGTGTGTAATTATGTCAAATTGCGATATTGGAGCTGGCTGCCGAATCAAAAAGGCAATCTTTGATCAAGAGGTTGTGGTTGCTCCTAATACTGTTATTGGCGAAGATATTGAGTTTGATAAAAAGCGATTTCAAGTATCTGAGAGCGGAATCGTAGTTATTCCTAAAGGTGTAAGGGTTGGCTTTGATTAAGAGAGCAAAAACAATAACGAGAATAACAAAATATAAATGGCTATTATAAATACAAACTCTGTAAAGTGGCGGTTAGAGCTAAAAGAGAGTATGGTAAATCCATCTCAGCTTGCCCAATATTTTAGTTTTAAAATTGATAATATAGATAGTGTGGTTAAAAAATTTCCTATGCGAATAACTCCATACTATCTATCTTTAATCAAATCAGAAAAAGACCCTATCTGGAGGCAGGCTATACCTGATGTTGCAGAGCTATCTTATGATGTTATAAATTTTGATTCAGATTCAGAAGCGATTAACTCTTCTTGCCATATAAAAGCCTCTGATCCTCTGCATGAAGAGGCTCAATCGCCAACTCCGTCAATTATCCACAGATACCCAGATAGAGTTATATTTCTTGTCTCTAACCAGTGTGCCATGTATTGCAGGTATTGTATGCGTAAACGAAAAGTTGGAGGCTCAATAGATAATCAAAAGAGCCACATCAACATTAAACAGGGGCTAAACTACATAAAGGAAAATAGAGCTATTCGTGATGTTATTTTATCTGGAGGGGATCCCCTTCTTCTTAGCACTCAATCGCTTGACAAAATTTTGTTTGCACTTAGGCAAATTGAGCATGTTGAGACAATCAGGATTCACACAAGGGTTA
The DNA here is from genome assembly GCA_015232465.1 of Desulfamplus sp. Classification (GTDB taxonomy): domain Bacteria; phylum Desulfobacterota; class Desulfobacteria; order Desulfobacterales; family Desulfobacteraceae; genus Desulfamplus. The sequence continues at coordinate 12,504 of JADFZO010000005.1, read as the reverse complement.
TTTGCACCCTACCCTATCGCATTACAGAGAATTTAGCCTCAACACTTGAAAAATACCACCCGCTCTATATAAATACCCATTTTAACCACCCATCTGAAATAACAGATAAGGCTGCTGCTGCTGCTGATAAACTTGCCCATGCTGGTATTCCACTCGGCTGTCAAACTGTTCTTTTAAAAGGGGTGAACGATAATCCTGAAACAATGATTGATCTTATGAGAGGGCTTATAAAAATCAGGATTAAACCATATTACCTGCACCACCCTGATCCTGTTATTAGCACTACCCATTTTAGACCCTCACTTGAAATTGGTCTTGATATAATGAGGGCAATGAGGGGAAATCTTACTGGCATTGCTGTTCCGCAATATATGGTTGATCTTCCTGGTGGATATGGAAAATTGCCTATTTTGCCAGATTACATAAAAAAAAGAGATGCAGACTCTATGGTTGTTGAAAACTATCAAGGAAAAATCTGCAAATATTGGTTCTGATTTACATGGCTCTAACCATTTAATTTTTTATATAAACTACAATTTTAGTCGGTAAAGAAGATTAATTAGCTACCTAAAATATTAAACATCTAAATTTTTAAGGAGTATTTTAAGTTATGCACATGGCAGATGCTTTAATTTCACCAGCAGTTGGAGGAACAATGTGGGCAGTAACAGCGGGTTTAATTGGATATTGCTCAAAGAAGGTTAAAAATGAGATGGATGATCAGAAAATTCCTCTCATGGGTGTTTTAGGTGCATTTATTTTTGCATCCCAGATGATCAACTTTACAATACCGATTACAGGCTCAAGCGGGCATCTTGGAGGGGGAATGATTCTTGCCATTTTACTTGGTCCTCATATTGCCTTTCTTACTATGGCATCGGTTCTAACTGTTCAGGCACTCTTTTTTGCAGACGGAGGGTTGCTCGCCCTTGGATGTAACATCTTTAATTTAGGATTTTTCCCATGCTTTATTGCCTATCCTCTGATTTATAAAACATTTGTTAAAGATGCTGACACTAACTATATGAGATCAAATAGTATTGACTTTAAAAAAACTGAGCGAAAAATTCTTGCTGGCTCTATAATTGGAGCTATTGTAGCTCTACAAATGGGGGCATTTGCAGTTGTGATAGAGACCCTGTTTTCAGGAATATCAGAGCTTCCATTTACCACATTTTTGATGTTGATGCAGCCAATCCATTTAGCAATTGGGGTTGTAGAGGGATTAACCACAGCAGCAGTTGTTCTATTTATCTGGAAAGCACGCCCTGAAATTTTAAGCTCTGCCTCATCTTCTTCACCAATTGGCAGAACCCCAATTTTCAAAGTTGTAGTTGGTCTTGCTGCTGCTGCCCTAATTACTGGGGGAGCTTTAAGCTGGTTTGCATCATCAAACCCAGATGGACTTGAGTGGGCAATGTTCAAAACAGCAGGAGTTGAAGAGCTTGAGTCTCCAGATGGAATCCACACATCGCTATCTGCAATTCAGGAGAAGACCGCATTTTTGCCAGATTATGGATTTAAGTCTGGTGAATCTAACGAATTGTCTGAATCTTCAGCTGAATCAGTAAAAGTTGAGCTTGGCACATCTGTCTCTGGAGTTGTTGGGGGGATACTCACATTGATATTTGCAGTTGCGATTGGATTTGCATTAAGGCAAAAAAAATCTAACTGATTTGTTGATTTAAAAATGTGCAACTAAAAAGAGCCAACCAAACTATACAATGTCAAATCTTCAAAACAACCTATTTGATATATTTTACATAGATACCCTTGCATGTAGGCAAAGTTGGATTCATAGCCTTGATCCAAGAGCAAAGGTTCTAACAACTCTAATATTTGTTGGCATTGTGGTCTCATTTGATAAATATGAGATAGCAATGTTAATTCCATTTTTTATCTATCCTGCTGTGGCAATAGCTTTGGCTGATCTCCCTTTTGTCTATCTTGCCAAAAAGATGCTTCTTCTTTTGCCGTTTGCATTTTTTATTGGAATTTTTAACCCATTGATGGACAACAAAACTCTTATAACATTTGATCTTAAGGATATTGTAGATTTGATGGAGTTTATAGGTTTTAAAGAGAATATAGGAAAAATGGGGACAATAGATATAAGCGGGGGTTGGGTCTCATTTCTTTCAATCATGATCCGTTTTTGTCTAACTGTTGGGGCAGCTCTGATACTAATCTCTACAACTGGATTTGATGCAGTATGCCTTGCCCTTCAAAGATTTGGTGTGCCAAGACCATTTATTGTTCAGCTTATGTTTTTATACAGATATATGTTTGTGCTAATTGATGAAGCTTCAAGAATGGTAAGGGCAAGATCACTTAGAACATTTGATAATAGCAATCAGATGAGATTTGGCATCTTTATATCAATGGTTGGGCAGTTGCTATTACGAACTATGGATCGTGCACAAAGAATCCACCTTGCAATGTGCTGTCGTGGTTTTGAAGGTGATATTCAGATGCTCAGAGCTATCAACTTTGGAGTTCCAGAGACCCTTTTTACTGCTGGTTGGACATCTCTTTTTGTGATATTAAGGTTATATAATATCCCAGTTAAACTTGGCATGATGATTGAAAATCTCCTATTGAGTTAATATTTTTAAGTGGACAAGATTTAAATGAGCCATCACATTGTTCAGGCAGATAACCTACACTACACCTATCCAGATGGGACAGTTGGATTAAATAAGATCAATTTTAAAATTCATCATGGAGAGTCTGTTGCTTTAGTTGGTTCAAACGGAGCTGGTAAATCGACCCTTTTGCTCCATCTTATTGGCTCTCTTGCCCCAACAGACGGTGATATTAGGATTGGGGATTTTCCTTTAAACAAAAAGAACTTAAAGTTAGTAAGGCGATCAGTTGGCATGGTATTTCAAGACCCAGATGATCAACTTTTTATGCCAACAGTGTTTGATGATGTTGCATTTGGTCCTATTAACTTGGGGATACCTGAAAAAGAGGTTGAGCAGCGGGTTATGGATTCGCTTGAAACTGTAGGTGTGCCTCACCTGATAAGGCGATCTCCTCATAAACTATCAGGTGGAGAGAAACGGGCTGTTGCTATTGCAACTGTTCTTGCCACCACACCAGATATTCTAATAATGGACGAACCATCATCTAATCTTGATCCATCTTCTCGAAGACGTCTTATTAATCTTCTCAAGACCTTTACACATACCAAAATAATTGCTACACATGACCTTGATATGGCTCTTGAAGTTTGCAGCAGAACAATTATTTTGGATAGAGGTCAGATTGTTGCTGATGGACTAACCAAAGAGCTATTTATTGACGAAAATCTCCTTAAAACAAGCGGACTTGAAAAACCACTTACAATGCAAAGATGCCCTGTATGTTCAAATTATTCAAAAATTTAGATTCAACACAAATTAAAACAGAGCCTATTATATTATCTATTTTATTGGTTTTATTATCAATATTGATAACATCTTGCACAGACTCAAGCAGCAGCTCTATATCAAGCAGAGCAGAGAGCTATCCTGTAACTTACAGCTTTTTTGATGTTGATGTGAACTCAACTCTATCAAATAGCCTAAAGAGCAGGCTCAACAATATTTTAGGTGATCACTCAACAGAGACTCGTAACACAATCAACCTAAATATTAACCGTGAAGGATTTTTAAAGAAGCACCTTCCATACTTTTACGAGCTTCATTTAAGGTTAAACTCTACAACTGGAAAACTTCCCACATCATCTACAACTATAACTGGGGGGCGAAAAATAGAGCTGGTTCCAGAACGTGTTGAGCACAACACTATAAAACTCTCTTACAGATATGCCATCAATAAAAATCTTCCCTTTAACTATGTGGAATTTTTATTTTCTGACTTTAACGCAACACCGCTTTTAATACGTGTCAATTTTAAAAAAGATGATTTAAATGTAGTAGATACTTTAAAACAGAAATATGGTGAGCCAAAAGAGATTAAATGGAAGGAGAAAAATGGAAAGTCTCTGTGCTGGCAAAATGGAGACGATCTTTTAATTTTATCTTTTGTTCCAGACCAGTTTGGTAAGCCAAATTACGAATCTGTAATCTATTTTGGAAAGAGACTTGAAGATTTGCTTAAAGCTGAAGCTGCTTTACGAGAGGCTAAGGTGAAAAGCGACTTTAAATCTGGGCAAAATCTATTTTAACAACCTAATGGGGGGTCATTGAACCTGTGGATTTAACCTATAAATTGAGATCATCTTCTCTTTGCCCTTTAACTTGACATCCTCTAAACGTGTAACATCTGCAAGATTATCAAGAGATTCAAGATGTTCAACAATCTCGTTATAGACACTGCCTGATAAAAAAATCTCATTTCTTCCAGCAAGAGATTGAATCCTCTGGGCAGAATTTACCACATCGCCAACAACTGTGTAGTTAAGATGCTGCTCTGACCCCATGAATCCCGCAACCAGCTCCCCATAATTTATCCCAACGCTCATTGCAAGACCATTTTTTATCTCAATACTTCTTCTCATCTCAATACCACCGCCTATGCCCATCTCAATCTTGCTTTCAGTATCAGCCATCTTGTGTTGAAGAAGGTCTCTGTTCAGTGTATTTAAGACTGTAAACATCTCAAGAGCTGTTCTAACAGCATTAAGACAACTGTCAGGATCATCAATGGGGCTACCAAAAACAGCCATAATTCCATCGCCAATAAGTTTATCCAATGTCCCTTTGTATCTAAATATGATTGGGATCATGTATGAAAAAAAGCGGTTTAACAGTATTACAACATCTTCTGGATCCATACCTTCAGATAGAGTTGTAAAACCCTTTAAATCCACAAACATAACTGCAACACTCTTTTTCTCCCCACCCAATTTTAATTTCCCTTTTTTAAATATCTCTGCAATCACATTTTTTGAGAAAAAGCGGCTCAACTGAATCATCTGCTTCTCTTCATCTAATTTTCCATAATAGAGCCTTAAAAATAGCATGTGGTTATGGAGATTTTCGCAAACAATTGAGTAAAAAAAGTGATTTGATTTTTCAAATGCCCGCACATCTCTTGAAAATAGCATAAGAATAGCGGTAACTTTACCTCCTGATAAGATGGGTTGTCCATAAAACGAGTAGTTAAAATCGCTAAAAAGCTGCGGATCGTCAATAGATTCAAGAACTTGTGTTGTCTTTTCAGACAGTATTGTTTTAAAAAAAGGGATATTTTTAAATGAGTTGCAGTCAAAAGGATCTTCAAAATCTGTGTAGAAAAAGTGATCCCGCTTAATTGCATTGTCTTTAGAGAAATAGAGCACAGCAGCAGAGAGATTCTTATACTTTTTAATACACTCTAAATGGCGTATCCATATAACATCTTGATCAAGATGATCAATCTGCTGCATGGTAGAGTTCATCTCTTTTATGATGGAGAGTTCGCCTATCTTATCTTCATATCGAGTCTGTAGGGAGAGGTAATTTTTTCTAAATAACTCAAACTGAGCCACAGTTATAATTTTGTCATTCATAAATTTGCTTAACATCTCCTTTTTTTAAAATTACTATAACCCAATGTTTTTAAGAGTTGCAACACTCTCATCAAGAAGTTTTAGTGTCTCTTCAAATGCACTTTCAATAAATTTAGAGCCAAAATCGCTAAATAGCTTTTTCATCATAATCATGTGATCAACTTTAAATAGCTGTTTGAGCCTTGCGTTTCTTATCTCTTGTGCCACTGAAGCCATATTGACTAAGTAGTCGGCAAAACCTACTATTGCGGCAAATGTAGAGTAATCTGGAGCACCTGATGGTTGGTGGTGAAAACCAATTGCTTGAACAAGCGGGGCTGGAAGATTCCAATGCTCCCCTATCATGCGTCCAATCCCGCCATGATCCATGCCGAGCAGCTCTTGCTCAATAGAGCCTGTTAATATCTCATGCTCCTCTGCCCTATTAAGTACCAACCCATAAAGCTCTGAAAAGTTCTCTATCAGATAGACTTTACCAACATCGTGCAAAAGACCAGCAGTAAATGCTCCAAAATTTTTAAACTCTGGAATAGACTCGCACAGGTATCTTGATATAAATGCAGTCTCCATTGAGTGTTTCCAAAGAGTTAGAGGATCAATAAGACCTTTTAGATCAGCATCTAAAAATGATTTTGAAAGAGATAGCCCAAAAGCCATATTTACAATCTCATCTCTTCCAAGAATCAGAACAGCATCTTTGATTGAGTTCATCTGACCCGCACGCCTATAAAATGGGGAGTTGACGATTTTGAGTATCTTCATGCTCAATGATGGGTCAATCATAATATTTGATACTATATCATCAATATCAGACTCAGGATCAGATGCCACTTTATAAACCTGCAAAGCAACATCTGGTATGTTAAACATTGAATCAACATGTTTAAGATTAGCAACTATATGCTTTTGGTTTAAACTTCGCTCCTTTAGGTTCTCTACAAGCTGCATCTCGCTTATAACTCTGCGAACTTTTTTGCGAGCAGTCTCAACATCAGCATATTCAGATTGAGTCTTTATCTTTTCAGCTAAAAATGGGGTCAAATGGGAGTCATGGGGGAGTTTTAGAAAAAATTTTTTCTGATCTGAGATAGGGATTCTGCTTAAAGCTCCCCACAAAACATCAGGCGGAAGAGCGGTAAGATCGTTGTAAAATTTTCCACGAGCCTTGTTAAAACAGAGCGTAAAAACCTGAATATCAGATAAAGATACATCTTTTTTACGAGACTCTGAATTATCTTGCTGCACAACCTCAATTTTTTGAGGAAAACCAGTAACATCTTTTTTGAATGAAAAGAGGTTCTTTTTAGCAACAGCGATTAGATCATAAAAAGATTTGCCATCTTCTGGTATTATTGCCATACCAATATAGACGATAGTATCTTTGTGTATGTTGTTCTCTATGAAGTTGACAATCTTATCAAAGACAACATCAGAGCCATCTCTATCGCTTGCAAAACCAAGAAGAATAAAAGAGCTATCATCAATCACAAAGAGAGAGTCGCTATATCTAAAGGTATCTTCCAGTTCATCTTTTTTGCCAATAAGAGAGGGAAGATACATATCAGCCTTAGCTGGTTCAACCGTAACATAAAAGAGGGTAGTCTCAACACAAGCCCTAAGAGTTTTACTAAACTCCTTAGATATCCACTTTAACTGCTTCTGTTTAATGCTAAATGGAAGCCGTTTATCTTTAATAATGGTGCTGATAACACAATCTGCATCAAGCACATCAAGATGTTTAAGAGCAAGCTCAGCATTATCTTGATTGTTCATATCTCCTAATATTGCAGGAGGATTGTGGACTATAAAATCAGCATTTTCATCAGAAAGGTTAAACTCTTTAACAATAAAACGGGATAGTGCTTTAAGATTCTCTTTTTTGCCACATTTTTTCAAGACGATTCTGTAAAAAGTATCAATCATGTTTTTTTTAAGTTCCAGTGGATATTGGATTGTTAATACCAATAGACTATCTTTAAAGCTATGCCTAAATTTTATACCACAGTCAAAATATTTAGGCAACATGAAATACATTTTTTTTTATTTAAACAGTCATTTTATACAATATCCACTGATTATTTGTCAATATGTGCCAAATAAAGATATTAGATGGCTATCATGCTTTAATATCAACCACATTTCCACCAAGCTCTTTTATCTTCTCATCAATAGCTTTTAACGATGCATCAATAGTATTGTAGGCTATATCTGGCATTCTGCCTCCCCAAACTTTTTCTGCATCTTTTAACCCTCTTTGAATTCCCTCTCTACCAGCTTTTAGTTTTTCAATGTCATCTCCAGCACCGCTTAGGACAAAATCGCTGATACGACCAGCGGTCTTGTTGACCCCCCAATAGCCATCTTCACCAAAAAGGTCATTTGAATTTTCTATCTTTGGCGAAAAGTTAGATGAACCTGAAGTTTTAGGTGCAGTTCCAATTCCTAATCTCTCCAATATTTCACCTTGATTATTGATATTTTCGTATGTGTTAGATGAGACATCAACCTTAAAGCTGCTCATCATCACATTAAACTCCATGTCTTTTTCAACTTTGCCACTGTTTTCGCTGTTTGAGTAAGCACTTTTGATAGAGCCAGAGAACTGCTTTATATCGTAGCTCAAATTTGCTGATACCCTATTAATATTTCCACTATCCATGTTACCCTCCTATATTTCCCCTTAAATATTAAAAACTCTCTGTTTAAAACCAATCGCAATGGTATTATCCATGTATATAACCTCTGTTGGTATAAATCTGTAAAACTTGGCTCTATACTTTTGGCTGATAAACGATAGAGCCTCAACCATGTTTGAGCCATTAAAAGGGATTGAAAATTTTTTTATATAAGATGAAACTGCCGATAAAACATCTATTTTATCAATATTAGCTGTGAGCTCAATTTTACCCCTCATCTGCACTCCTTTGATATTGCTAAAATTTGGATCGTCCATAAAAATTGAAGCTGCAACAGCCATATCAGAAGATAACTTAGCCCCAGTAATGTGTCGAGAATCAGGAGATGAGAAGAACCAAAAAGCTCTATTTTTATATAAATAATAGAGAGGAGCAGACCACACGCCATTTTCCCAAGGTGTAGCAATAGTCATAACTTTTAGATTATCAAGCAGTTGTGCAAGATCAGAAGGTAAACAATTTTGCTCACACTGCATCACTTTAAATACCCCACTTTTTAGACCTTTATTGTGCACTGTTATTTTTTTTATTCTCTTTTTTATTTTTTTTCCATAAACGAGCCTATAACTGTTACTAAACCGCCAAGTCCCGCTAAAAAAATCCACAAAGGCAACTCAAACACAAGGTAGTCAAAACCGTTTTGCATAAAGCCTGTGGGCAGCTTATCTAAAAGTGAGACCCATGTATCGTGTCCAAAGTCAGCAAGAAGAAAACTTGTCCACTCACTTCTTCCCATTAAAGAGGCGATCCACTGAAAAACAAGCACAAAACCTCCACCAGCACAGATTAAAAGCCCATTTATCATAACACTATTCATACCCATAATTTAAATATCTCCGAACTATTTAATATATTAAGATTAATATCCCATTGAAATCTCATAATATATATTCTGTCAGTCTGTAATAAGTCAAATATTTTTCACAAGCCACCCTTTTACTTTATATCGGCTAACATAACCCTAATTTTAAAACTTATTTTTAATTTGATTTAATGACACGGTTTGAGCTATTGAGGCTAAACCATAAAATTTTGATATACTTTTAAAAAAATAGATTTTAAATAATATGAGACAAAACAGCTCTACACTAAAAAAAGTTGGGATAGCATCTTTTATAATGATTCTATCTGTATTTTCAAGCCGTGTTATTGGTCTTGTACGGGAGATGACAATTGCATTTGCAGGCGGAGCTGCTGGAGAGGTTGATGCCTATCAGATAGCTTTTATAATTCCTGAGATTTTAAACCATGTTGTTGCAAGCGGATTTTTATCTGTAACCTTTATTCCAATATTTTCATCGTACCTTGCAAAAGATGACGAAGGTGAGGGGTGGCGTGTATTTTCAACCATTTTTAATACCTTCTCAATAGCTCTTATCATATTTATAGCCATAGCCTTCTACTACTCCCCTCAACTTGTAAGATTTTTTGCACCAGGATTTAAAGAGCCAGCCCTTTTTGATAGTGCAGTAAAGATGACAAGAATAATCATGCCAGCACAACTATTTTTCTTTGCAGGCGGAATGTTTATGGCAGTTCAATTTACAAAAGAAAGATTTTTTATCCCTGCCCTTGCTCCTCTTTTATACAATCTCGGAATAATTGTTGGCGGCTTGATAGGTTTAGTTTTGAATCAAGAGACCCAAAACTCAACTGGCATGGAGGGGTTTGCGTGGGGTGTTTTGCTCGGAGCTTTTGTTGGAAATTTTGCACTCCAATATTTTGGGGCAAAGCGTGTTGGAATGAAAATCTCTTTTATTGTAAACCTAAAACACCCTGAGTTTGTTAAATACATAGTTGTAACAGTTCCCCTTATTGTAGGTGTTAGTATGACCTTTTCAACCGAAATATTCTTAAAATATTTCGGTTCATACTTGCCTAACGGAACCATTGCTGCACTAAATTATGCCCTTAGGGTGATGTTTATCCTTGTTGGAATTTTTGGACAAGCTGTTGGAGTTGCATCATACCCATTTATGGCAAATCTTGCATCACTTGGAAAAATTGATGAGCTAAATGAGCTTCTTAATACAACACTCAAATATCTTCTGCTTGTAATACCCATCTCTGTTCTATTTATGGTGCTAAGGTATGAGATAATTTTTCTTCTATTTGAGCGAGGACGATTTGATCCAAATTCCACCCGCATAACATCGCAAATCCTTCCATTTATAATGGCTGGCACATTTGCATTTGCAGCCCAAACAGTTGTAGTCAGAGGATATTATGCTACACAAAACACATGGTTTCCCGCCATTTTTAGCACTGCTGCTACAATTGGCTCTATTCCGCTCTTTTTTATTCTAATGAGATGGATAGGTGCACAAGGGGTTGCTATTGCACTATCTTTATCAGCATTTATAAATAGCGGTCTTCTATTTACCCTTTGGAACAAAAAATCAGGCAATATAGGTGCTGGCTCAGTCTATCTATTTATGGTAAAAGTTATAGCTTTAAGTTGCGGTATTGGTCTAATATTGTGGAAAATTACATTAGAGCTAAAATCTATTTTGGGTGGTGTAACACCAATTTATCAATCATTGATTGTATCAACGGTTATCGCTTTTTTGTTTATTGTGCTTTTTATTTTATCTGGCACTATTTTTAAAATTAAAGAGATAACCGTTTTTACAAACAAAATATTTAGCCGTGTTAAAAGGCTATTTTAAAAAGTTTAATAGGCTTTGGCAAAGAGTACCCTTTTGGGGCTATCACTGCTGCAGTAGATGCAACGCCCCTTTTCATCTTTACTATCAAACGGGATACATCTTATTGTTACAGACAAATCCTCTTTTATCTTTGCTTCACACTCTCTTGAGCCGCACCAGTGAGCCATGCAAAATCCGCCATGAATACGAGTTTCACTTGATGAAGTATAAAAATCGTAAAACTCCTTTTTATCATCAATATCAACTGTGTTTGCCGTTCTGAACTCCAATGCCCTATTAAATAGAGTACTCTGAATCTCATCAAGCACAGATACCATACTATTTACAAATTCAGAGCGTTTTATCGCCCTTTTCTCTTTTGGCGATCTATCACGTCTGCCCGCAAATACAGAGCCATTTTCAATATCTTTTGGACCAATCTCAGCCCTTACTGGAATCCCCTTTTTGATCCAATCCCACCCCCTTGCTCCGCCTGTATCTCTATCATCAACCTCAACAACAATCTTGCGATCATGATAAATAATCTGCTTCAACTCTTTGGCAAGTGAGTTTGTGTATTCCATAACTGCTGATTTTTCTTGATCATTTCTAAATATTGGCAAAAGCACAACATGAGCTGGGGCAACTCTTGGGGGCATGATAACGCCATCATCGTCTCCATGGGTCATAATCATGCCGCCTATCATTCTTGTTGAGACTCCCCACGAGGTTGTCCAGGCAAACTGCTCTTGCTTGTTTGCATCTTGAAATCTTATGTCTGAACCTTTTGCAAAATTTTGCCCTAAAAAGTGAGAAGTTCCAGCTTGAAGAGCCTTTTTATCCTGCATCATTGCCTCAATGCAAAGAGTATCCACAGCCCCGGGAAATCTCTCAGATTCGCTTTTTGCACCCCTTATAACTGGCATTGCAAGAGACTCTTCAACAAATTTTGTATAGACATCAAGCATCATAAGGGTTCGCTCTCTTGCCTCTGACTCTGTTGCGTGTGCCGTGTGCCCCTCCTGCCACAAAAATTCGCTTGTTCTTAAAAATATTCGTGTTCGCATCTCCCATCGAACAACATTTGCCCATTGATTGATAAGAATCGGCAAATCTCGATAGCTTGAGACCCATCTTGACATAGATTCACCAATTATAGTCTCTGAAGTTGGTCGCACAATCAGAGGCTCAGCAAGCTCGCCTGCTGGAACAAGTTTTCCATCTTTCCCCTTTTCAAGTTTATGATGAGTTACAACTGCACACTCTTTTGCAAAACCCTCAACATGCTCTGCCTCTTTTTCAAGATAGCTCAATGGAATAAATAGGGGAAAATATGCGTTTTTAACCCCTGTCTCCTTAAACATTACATCAAGAGTAGATGCTATATTTTCCCACAGTGTATAACCCCAAGGTCTTATAACCATGCAGCCTCTTACTGAAGATTTTTCCGCCATCTCTGAGGCTTTAACAACCTCCTGATACCACTGTGGATAGTCATCTTCTCGTGTTGGTGTGATTGCTGTTTGCACTTTGTTTGTCATTTTTATCTCCATAATATTGTTATATCTCTTCAACTATATCTATGTTTAAATTTGAAATTTCTGAACCAAATTTTTTAAATCTAATGAAAGTTGATTCAGTTCATTTGCATTATTATAAA
>JADFZO010000059.1 GCA_015232465.1 Desulfamplus sp. | reverse complement strand
ATAAATCCAACACTAAAAAGCCGTTGGAACAGATAAAAGAGAGACGATATTTTGAGAAATATGTTGGGATAGTTGAGAAAATATTTTTAATAGGCGTTGAATTCTCAAAGGTTCAGAGAAATATTGTGAGTTTTGAGTGGGAGATTGTAGAGATAAAATAGTGGGTTGTATCCTGTTTAAAATAGGAGGCTTTGTTATCAAAGGGTTAGCATGGTAATAAGAATAAACGATATTTTAGAGACAATTACTGAATATAACTCTGATGCTGATCTCCATTTGGTAGAGAGAGCTTATATATATTCAGCCCAGGTGCATGATGGACACATGCGTCTGTCTGGTGAGCCATATCTTTTACATCCGTTAAATGTTGCCTTCATACTTGCCAAAATGAAACTCGATGTTGAGAGCGTTTCTGCTGGTCTTTTGCATGATGTGATAGAAGATACCCACACCACAAAAGAAGAGATAGAAAAGAGGTTTGGGCGAAGTATTGCCCACATTGTTGAGGGTGTTACTAAGCTATCTAAAATCAACTTCTCTGATAAGGTTGCCCGTCAAGCAGAGAGTTTAAGAAAGATGATCCTTGCAATGGCTGATGACATAAGGGTTGTTTTGATAAAACTTGCAGATAGACTCCACAACATGCGGACACTTAGCTACCACAAACCAGATAGGCAAAAGGCAATTGCCCACGAAACCCTTGATATTTACGCCCCTATTGCTGCCCGACTTGGTATCTTTTGGCTAAAACAGGAGTTAGAAGATTTGGCATTTTTCTACTGTATGCCAGAGGAGTATAAAAAAATTGACAACCTTGTAAATAAGGCAAGAGATGAAAAAGAGGCTTATGTAAAAGAGGTGATGCAGAGGCTGCAAGAGAAGCTCTCTATTGAGGGGATTGAGGCTGATATAAAGGGGCGATTTAAGCAACATTATAGCATCTACCACAAGATGTTATCTCAAAATTTGGAGTTTAATCAGGTGTATGATCTAATTGCCTTTAGAATCATTTTAGATAAAAAAGCTCAGTGCTACGAGGTTATGGGTATTATCCATGATATGTGGAAGCCTATCCATTATAAATTTAAAGATTATATTGGTGTTCCAAAGCAAAATGGTTATCAATCTCTTCACACCACAGTTATAGGACCACATGGTCAGCGGGTTGAGATTCAGCTTAGAACTAAAGATATGGACGAGGTTGCAGAGGCTGGAATTGCAGCCCACTGGAGCTATAAAGAGGGGGCTGCAATTGATGAAAAGACTGGTAAAACCTTTGCATGGCTTAGAGATCTTGTTGATAACCAAAAGGAGTCAACTGATCCTGATGAGTTTCTTGAAAATGTAAGAATTGATCTATATCCAGATGAGATATATGTTTTCACACCTGATGGAGAGATCAAGACTCTGCCAAAAGGGGCAACTCCAGTTGATTTTGCATATATGATCCACACGCAAGTTGGTGATCAATGCGTTGGTGCTAAAGTCAATGGCAAGATGGTTACACTTAGCCATAAATTGGAGACTGGTAACAGTGTTTCGATTATAACATCAAAGGATCACCACCCCACGCCAGACTGGATAAATTTTGTTGTAACTGTTAAGGCAAGGAGCAAAATAAAGCACTGGATAAATGATCAGGAAAAAGAGCGAAGCATATCGCTTGGCAGAGAGATGTGCGAAAAGCTCTTTAGAAAAAAAGGTTATAACTTCAATGCAATGTTAAAGGCTGGAGAGCTTGATTCTGCGGCTGAATCGTTTAGCTTTAAAGAGGTTGATGATCTGATTGCCCATGTTGGGTTTGGAAAAATTACGCCTCTTCAATTATTTCATCGAGCACTGCCTGATTCTGATAAAGATGTTGAGCAGGAGAAAAAAGGGGATAAGTTATCATCTATTCTTGATAAAATTATCGGCAAAAATAGAAAACGCAAAAAAAACAATGATGGGGTTATTGTAAAGGGGCATGATGATATTTTAGTAAAATTTTCAAAATGTTGTACCCCTCTTCCAGGAGATGATATTATTGGATTTATAACTCAAGGACAGGGGGTAACTATTCACAGAAAGGGGTGTCTTAACACCTTACAGATGAATCCAGAACGCAAAATTGATGTTCAGTGGAGTGATAATTATGCTGAATCATATCCAGCAAGAATAAGAATTAGAGCAACTGATAGACCAGGATTTTTGGCTGACATTGCAACAACAATCAGCAAAAACGGGGCAAATATCATAAATGCCCATACAGATACATACGAATTTGGTGCGGTCAGAAGTTATTTTACCGTCTCTGTAAGCAGCATTGAGCAGCTTGAAAAGGTGATGAACGAGTTAAGAAAAGTTAAACATGTTAACGATGTAAAAAGAATTGTAACGACAGAGTAATAGCATTGGGCTTTTGCCAAACCATAATGTGTAAGAATAATCAAACTGAAGGGGTACAGAACGCTGTACCCCTTCTAAAATTAATTATTGATTGGTCTGATCTTTATGCCATTGAGCAGGTTTAACTACAAGAGGCGGAACAAGCCCCTCCCCGTTTTTGTCAAACTGATACATTGGAGAGCCAACCCCAGCAATTTTAACATCTTTTAATTTTTCGATAAAAGAGGCTCGATCAACCCCTCCATTTTCAATCACATTTGCTGCAACTTTTACTGCATCATAACCGTAAATGGCTGCTAATGGAGGCAATACATTATATTTTTTAGTAAACTCAGAAGCAAGGTGTGCGGCTTCTGTTTTTTTAACATCCAATGACATTAAAGATGAGATATAGACATTTTTAAGATCCCCAGCAAGCTCAAAAAACTTAGGAGCAGTCAAGGCGTCAGGACCATAAACAACAACATCCCAACCCATTTGACGAACCTGCTTTGCAATCATGCCACCCTCATTATAGGTAACAAATAATAGCAAAATATCTGGAGCAGCATTTTTAGCACGTAAAAGAACTGATGAGAAATCTACATCCTGTCCAGGTGTAACAACATCATCAGTCGCAACCGTAAGCCCTATTTCTGCTGCTTTATCTTTTGCATATTTTCTAAGCTGTTGCCCGTAGTCCTGATTTTCGCTGATAATAGCAACGCTTTTGGCATTAAATTCACTCTTGCTGGTTGTAATCATAAAATCTGCAATACCTTTTGTGGTGTAGGTCAAGCGGATAATATTGTTAAAACCCTGCTCTGTTATGGTGCTTGCATTTGAATATGTGATGATATTTGCAACTCCATAACGGTTAAAAATAGGGGTAGATGCAAGTGCACAGCTACTCATGGTTGGACCAAGTGCAACTAAGTATTTGCTTGAAGATATTTTTTTTGCAACATTTGCAGACTCTTTTGGATCTCCTCTATCATCAAAAAACTCTAATTTTAACTTATACCCTTTTAATGGTCCTGCCTGAATCCCTCCAGCAGCATTAATCTCTTCAACTGCAATCTCTTGTCCACGTTTGTCATCAAGTCCATAATCTCCATATTTACCAGTGCAGGCATCATAACCAGCTATGGAGATGATCTTATTCTCCTTATCAATACCATCTTGCGTCATCTCAGCAACGCTCTGTGAAACACCTAAAGCCGTTAGAACAGCTAAACAGATTAAACTTGTCAAAATCTTTTTCATTTTTCTCTCCTTTCATAATGTTTAAGATCAACTTTTTTAGTAGATGATCTTAAAGGTGGGTATTATAGTTACGCTTCCCCCAAATAGCTTTTTCTGATCGCCTCTGAATTGAGCAGCTCTGATGATTTGCCATTGTGCACAATTTTTCCAAGCTCAATCACATAAGCTCTTTGGGTTATTTTTAAAGCCTTTTTCACATTTTGTTCAACCAACAAAACAGACAAGCCAGTTTGATGCAACTCTTTGATAATTTTAAATATCTGATTTACCAACACAGGAGCCAACCCCATTGATGGCTCATCAAGAAAAATGAGCTTAGGGCGTTTCATCAACCCCCTTGCAATAGCCAACATCTGCTGCTCACCACCGCTTAAAGTGCCTGCTTTTTGCTTTCTGCGATTACCCAATATTGGAAACATATCGTAATATTTTTGCATATCTTGCTTGATCTCTTTTTTATCTTTTCTTCCAAACGCACCAATCTCTAAATTGGTCTCTACAGATTGTTGGGTAAAAATCATTCGCCCTTCAGGTACATGAGAAATTCCTAAATTAACGATTGTTTCTGGTGGTAAATTGTCCAACCTCTTACCCTCAAATGTAATATTTCCTCCAGATGGCTTAATAAGACCAGATACTGTTTTTAAAAAAGTGGTTTTTCCAGCACCATTAGCACCGATAAGAGCCACGATCTCTCCTTGTTTGATCTCTAAATCTATCCCAAAAAGTGCTTTAATTTTACCGTAGCCAGACTCTAAGGATTTAACTGTTAGCATTAAATATCTCCTTCATCGCCAAGGTAAATGGCTTGTACCTTTTTATCATTTTGAATTTGGGCTGGTGTGCCTTCTTGAAACTTTGCCCCATTTGCAAGCACAATAATTCTCTCTGCAACAGACATTATAAATCGCATGTTGTGCTCAATAACAAAGACAGTTATCCCCTTTTTTTGCAGCACCTTTATAAAATCAGCCAATTCGTCCATCTCAACAGGATTCATACCAGCACAAGGTTCGTCAAGCAGCAGAAGATGAGGATCAGAGACAATTGCGCGGCAAATTTCAAGAAGCCTCTGTTTTCCATAAGGCAGATTTTTTGCAAGATCATTTTTGCGACTTGCAAGATCAGCAACCTCAAGCACAGCCATTGCTTTTTCTTTAGCTTGACTCTCAGCCTTTCTTGTCTTTAAAAATCGAAAATAGACGTCCCATAATGATACATTAATACGGCAGTGAAGCCCAACAAGCACATTTTCAAGAACAGAGATGTTTGGAAAGACTCGTAAATTTTGAAATGTCCTTGAGATGCCTTTTGCAGTTATAACATGGGCAGCAAGACCTGTGATATCCTCTTCATTAAATATAAACTCTCCATTAGAAGGGGCGTAGAGTCCTGATAAATTGTTGATAAATGTGGTCTTTCCCGAGCCATTAGGACCAATCATACCAACAATCTCCCCGTTTTCCACAGTGAGACTCACATCATCTAATGCAACTACACCGCCAAAATTTTTTCCAATTGCTTTAGCAGTTAAAAGGCTCATATTGCTGTTCCTTATTTTTTATAAAAAGATACATCAGCTTTTAAATGCAGAAGTTCCAAATATGCCCTGTGGTCTAAAAAGAAGCACAGCTACCATTATCACTCCAATTATCAACATTCTATACTCTGAAATTCCTCTAAAATACTCTGTGGCAATGGTCATCACAATAACTCCAGCAATTGGTGCTAAAAGAGAGCCCATACCACCAACAATAACCATGATGATCATAAGGCATGACTCTTCTAATCTAAAATTTGATGGTGTTATTGTTGTCTGATATACAGCAAGATAACTTCCAGCAAGCCCTGCATAAAAGCAACCAATAGCAAATACTATAATTTTGTATAAAGCTGTGTTGATGCCCATTACTGAAGCTGCAAGCTCATCTTCACGAATTGCAATAAATGCTCTGCCAAATTTTGAATTTACTAAAAGTGCAAGGGTGATGTAGGTAAATCCTAAAAGAGTCAGCCCTAAATAGTAAAAATCAGATTCAGTGCGGATTGACCAGCCAAATATTTTCGGGATAGGTATTCCCACAATTCCCATAGCACCGTTGGTAAACTCTATCCACGCTTGAGCTACAAGTCTAAATATCTCGCCAAATGCAATGGTTAAAAGGCAAAAATAGTCTCCTCTTACCTTTCGTGTTGGAATTCCAAGCAATATCCCAAACAAAAGTGCAACAATACCAGAGATAATAAGGCAGGATAAAAAACTAAACCCATATCGAGTGATTAAGATTGCTGTGGTATAACCACCTAAACCGTAAAAGGCTGCATGTCCAAGGGATAAAAGCCCTGTGTATCCAAGTATAAGGTTAAGCCCCATGCAGAGAATTGCATATAGGATCATGTAATTAACAATACCCAAATAATACATATCGCTAACTATTTTTGGCAAAAAAAGAGCCAGCAGAATCGCTAAAATATAGCCAGCTTTTACATAAATTGGATTTTCCAGTAATGAATTAAATTTCATATTTTTTGTAATCCTCCTTTATTTTAAAGTTAAATTGCCCTTTTAGACTTTACTTTGATCAACAGAACCCATTATGCCAGTAGGCTTAACCAGAAGAATTAGGATCAATAGTAAAAAGGTTATAGGATCACGATAGGAGGAGGATACATAGACACCAATAAAATTTTCGCAGATTCCTAAAAGCATACCACCAACAAGAGCACCGCCAAGACTTCCGATCCCCCCAATAACTGCTGCTGTAAAGGCAATAATAGTTCCCCTAAATCCCATTGCTAAAGATACAGCGTTGTATGATGTTGAGTAGAGTATCCCTCCTACCACTCCAAGCATTCCACCGATAAAATAGACCATTGTTATAGTTTTATTGATTGGAATTCCCATTAAGCTGGCAGTAGGAATATCTTCTGAAACGCACAAAATCGCTTTGCCGTATGGGTGATATTTTAAAAAAAGGGTGAACACTGCAATAAGGCTTACAGCAATTACTAAAATGATAATTTGGGTTATGGGAATTGTAAAACCAAAGAGTTGAAAGGTTTTAGCAGTGAGAATAGAGGGAAAAGCCAAGACCTGATTGCCCCACTGTAACTCATTGGAGTTTTGTATTACATAAGCAGCACCAAGTGCAGTTATCATTGAGATCATACGATGCTGTTCAGATCGCAGCCTTCGATATGCAACCACCTCAACAAGAGATGCCAAAAGACCGCCTAAAAGTGCTGCAATAAGAATAGCAACAAGAGGATTCATACTATATTTTGACAAAAGAGTGTAACAGATAAAGGTACCAAATATATAGACATCTCCATGTGCAAAATTCATCAGTTTCAAAATACTATAGACCATGCTATAACCTATGGTAACTAATGTGTAGATTGCCCCAACCATGATACCTATCAACAATACGTCGAAAAACATTGGCTGTTCCTTTCAACTAATTTGTAAATATTGTGTTACTATTTTGATACCTTATATTCTCAAAATGGTCAAAAAAAGCTAACGCGGCGTTGGGCTGTATGGTATATTCTGGCACCTACCTCATAAAAAAGCCCACGAAATTCCCTCATAAATACCTTTGAAGGCTCTGATAATGGCAGTGGAATTATTGATTTGTCGCCACTCTTAATGTAACTTGCCATAAGTTTACCAAACACACTTCCAGGTCCTATACCTCTACCATTATAGCTTGTTACTGTTATAAAATCAGGACCAAGAATATGAAATCTTGGAATATGGTCAGTTGTCATAGCTATTCGCCCATACCAAGCATGTTCAAATGAGATATTTTTAACCTGAGGAAAGACCTTAGCAACTGTTCGTTGTGCCCAACTTTTATGAAGAGCGTATCCCATGTTATCAACTTGCCCAACACTGCCAACAATAAGTCGTCCAGCCTTATCAATACGATATGACGAAAGAACCAAATTGGTATCCCATGCACCATGCCTCTCTGGAAGAATGGTTTTGCTAATATCTTCTGGCAGGGGAGGCGTTGCAAACTGGAAATAGTTAAAAGGGATAAGGTTTTGCTGCATATCTTTAAAAGCATTATCAGCATACCCTTGAACAGCTAAAATAACAGCTTTAGCCTTTACAACTCCGTTTGGTGTTATAAGTTTCCATTGGTTGTTATCGCGACTGATAGAGGTAACAGGCGATTTAGTATAAATTTTTGCACCTGCATTATGGGCAGCTTTTGCAAGTCCGTAAGCATAGGCAAGGGGCTGAACAGTACCTGCCCGTTTATCAAGAAGTGCACCCATAAAGGAGTTGCTGCCAATAAGTGGGGCTGCTGCTTCACGCTTAAGAAGAGTTACTGGAGCGCCTCGTTTTTGCCACTGAGCCTCACGCTGCTCAAGTGCCCTGTACCCTCCAGAGCAGTCTGCACAGTGAAGTGTTCCAGCCCTGACAGCCTCGCAATCTATGTTGTGTTTTTCAATAAGTCTAAATACAAGATCAGGAGATGCCCCCAAAACACGGATCAACTCCTCGCCTATCTCTTTTCCAAGTTTTGCAATTACATCTTCAGGCATAAGCCAAAGACCAGCATTTACAAGCCCCACATTGCGTCCAGCTCCGCCAAATCCTATATCTTGTGCCTCTAAAAGTAGAGCGTCACTTCCCTCTTCTGCAAGATGCAGAGCCGCAGATAGCCCAGTATAGCCCCCACCAATAATAGCCACATCAGCTTTATGTTCACCTTTAATTGAATCAAAAGATGGAGCATTTAATGCTGTTTTATCCCAAAGACCATGAGTTACATCATCATATTTCATAACTATTTTTCCTTTTGTGTATAGCACGATATTACAGTTTTACATAAAACCGCTAAAAGGTTTTCGTACAAGAGTTGTGTGAACATAATTTATCATTGTGAAAAAATCAAAAACAGGAAGATTAACGGCATTTTGAACAGCATGAGCATAAGGTGGCAGATCGCTACATTCAAGCAGAATGCTTCCAATATCAGGGTTTTTGGCTACCATCATCTTAGCAACCTCTACAACCTCTTCTTCTATTTTACCAGAATCGAGCGTCCCTTTTTCATTAAGGATCGCATCTCTAAATTCTGATTTATCCTCCATACCAGCAATTACTAAGGGGATTTTGTCTGATATACCAGTAGATGTAAAATGTTTAGGTCTAAGACAAGATGAGTTTGCTGTTATGATTCCAACCTTTTTTCCTGTTATTTGATATATAAATGGAACTTGCAAAAGGCTTGAAAGAAATACAGGAATATCAAGTCTTTGAGCCACTTCTTGTTGAAATAGAGCCATAAAACCACACGCCCCAGTAATTGCATGAACTCCGCTTTTGTATAATCTTAAGGCTGCATCAATAAACGGGGTTGCAAGTTCAGGGTCTTGTTGGTTTAGCAATCTATCAATTGAAGCTCCTTGCACTTTCTCATAACGGACAGGAAATTCAAATGTGTTGGCATTGCCAATATTTCCAGGGATACAAGGATAGGAGGCATCTAATATTAAAATACCAATGGACTCACCATACCATGACTGTTCGGCTCTTTTAATAGAATAGAGAGTCATTTTTTATACTCCATTTAAAAGTCTGAAACTATAAGTCTAAACGATTTATAAAAGATTAATGATATATCCTAAAAAAACTATTGATGATTTATTAATAGTTTACTGAAATACCAATAGTAATATCACTATGTCAAGCACTATTTTTTAAAAATTTTCAAAATATTTTAAGTAGCTAAGTTAGCGATATAAAATACTTGAATTTATATTGGTGGTAGAGTAATTAAAAATATGGTGTGGCATATTAATGGCATTTCACAGATTTTTATATCTCTAATTTAGGATTTTATATTAATAATGAAAAAGACAATCTACCAAATTATGCGTGAACGCATTATGTATTTAGAGTATAAACCAGGAGAGATTCTCAACGAAAAGGTGTTAGCAGAAGAGTTTGAGGTTAGCAGATCGCCAATAAAAGATGTTTTGAGCAGATTGGAGTGGGAGCAGCTTTTAAGGGTCATTCCACGCACAGGCAGTATGGTTAGTGAGATTGAGTTCAGCCGTGTTATGAATGCTTATCAGGTAAGATTTGAGATTGAATGTTTTGAGGCTACCATTGCAGAGGGGCAGTTTTTTTCAAAACATATTACAAAGCTACAAGAGCTGCATAAAAAATGCAAAAGCCTCCTTCAAAAAGAGGATCCAAAAGCTCTGACAGAGATAGATGCATCTCTTAGAAGCCTTATCCATGATGCTGCTGGAAATCAAGTTTTAGCAGATGTCTCTGAAAGGTTATATAGGCAGACTTTTCGTCTATGGTATAGCGTTCTTATAAAAAGTGATTGGATAGAAGAGGTTACAGCAGTTATAAAAGAGTTGGAGACGCTACTTGAGTATTTTGCCTCTGGTTCTTCAAATGAGTTTGGCATAATCAGAAAAACTCAGTTGATCAAACATTTAGAGAGGCTACGATATAAATTTCTTGGAGCATTGGAGAGACCAGCCTAACTATTTTTATTAAGTTTCTTAGGAGAATTTTAAATATGAAAAAGCATTATGGATTCTTTGTAATTTTTTATCTAATTATATGCTTTTTTTTACCATCAACATCTTTTTCTCACCAGACCCGCATAGTTGGAGGAACTTCAGTAACTGATCCTCAAAAATACCCTTGGATAGCAGCCATAGTTGATAGCATGGAGGAAGATATAAATTATGGGCAATTCTGCGGAGGGACTTTAATAGCCCCTGGCTGGGTAGTTACAGCAGCCCATTGTGCATGTGAAGATGACAGCAACATAGCTATTGCAGCCTCTGATATTGATGTTGTCTTAGGCACGGTTAGTCTAAAGGCAAGTCATAGTACATACGAGCGGATTGATGTTGCACGGGTTATTGTTCACCCAAGTTACGATCCCTATTATACTGACAATGATGTTGCCTTACTTAAATTAAAAGAGCCATCTAATCAGCAACCAATTGAGTTTTTAGATGCAGAAGGGGTGAATGGCTCATCATCAACATCTCCTACATGCACAGCATACCAAAATCCAACAATAGCAACAACAATGGGTTGGGGTCAGACGGAAGCTCAACAGAGAATATATCCAAGCCAACTGCAAGAGGTTGATCTTCCGTTAATATCTAATGATGAGTGTGCCCCTTTTTTTACAGTTGGAGAAATCACTGAAAATATGCTCTGTGCAGGATTTTTAGAGGGTGGGAAAGATGCCTGTTTTGGCGATAGCGGAGGACCACTTGTAACAACTTGTCAAGATGGAGGTTATGAGCTTATTGGGGTTGTGAGCTGGGGATATGGTTGTGCTCAGCCATACTCTTATGGCGTATATACAAGAGTTTCAAAGGTGAGAGATTGGATATTTGAAGAGGTTAAAGCTGCAAGTGCCCCAATAATATTGCGAAATAGCACACCAGCAACTGTTTATGCTGGAAGCGATATTACTGTTTATGGATCTGCTGGTGTCAATTACTTAACTATCCAAAAAGGTGCTCGGGCAAAACTTATTAATTTTCCGGGTGTTAATTTAATAACAATTGGAGGCTCTTCATCTCTATTTAGAATAGCACGTTCTGGGGCAACAGTTACAATAAAAGATGATACAAACAGCACCACAGTTATAATGCCAGCAACAAAAGAGGCTCAACTAATTACATTTGATAATATAACCAAAACACTAAAAATTGAATCAAACAGAGTGCTATTTGGGGGTCAAGAGGTGTTGCTCAACTATTTTCAGCCTATTTTATAAAATTGCCTCTTTTTTTAAATCGCCCGTGCAGAAAATATCGCCCTAACAGGTGCGGGATAACCCTCTACAGTCTTTGATGGATTTTTGCTATCAAGAAAATCTGTCAAAGATTCAGTCTCAATCCACTCTGTTTTTCTCTGCTCTTGATGGTCAGTTGTTGAAATATCAAGAGTCTTTATATTGCAAAACCCCACCTTTCTTAGCCATGACTCCATAACTTTAACAGTTGGAATAAAAAAGATATTTCTCATCTTTGCATACCTATCAACTGGAGATAGGCAGATGTGCTCATCAGATTCAATAATGAGCGTCTCTATAATTAGCTCGCCGCCAGCTCTCATCATCTCATTTATCTTTTTTAGCATATCTAAAGGCGAACGCCTGTGATAGATTACACCCATGCAAAAAACTGTGTTAAAATAATTAGTTAGATTGGGCAGAGCATCAAATGGAATAGGAAAACAGAAAATATTTTCTATGTTTAGATATTTTTGCAAAGCAAGATATTGAAAATAAAAAGCCTGTTGAGGCTCAACTCCAAGTACCATCTTTGGATTATGGGCAGCCATTCTAAACATGTAGTAGCCATTGCTTGAACCTATATCTAAAATTTTCCTATTTTTTAGTGGCTCTATCTTATCAATAAATCTATTCCACTTTATCCACGATTGCCATTCAGAATCAATCTTAACCCCAAAGAGATCAAATGGACCTTTTCGCCAAGGTCCAAGCTCCATAAGATTTGATTTTAGCTCCATAGCAATCTTATCTGAGATTGGACAATTGCTATTTACAGCCACTCTATGGCTATCTAATTGGCAATAAGATGGCTCAATAGAGGGCAGATTATTTAGTGCTAAACTGTATTTTAAAGAGTTGCCTTTAGGATTTGCAAAAAGCTCTTTTTGCTCTGATATGAGTTTTTCAAGCTCTGAAAAAAATGGGGTTAGGTTTAACTTTTTGTGCTGCTTTAAAATATCAATTAAAATCATCAGGTTATCTATTTAAATCTTACTTTATTGCCACTATTGATGCAAAGTTAAACCATTTAAGCCACACATCAACAGTTTTAAATCCAACTCTATTTAATCTATTTATGTGAGATTCAATGGTTTCAGGAATCAAGATATTTTCAAGAGCTTCACGTTTTCTGCTTATCTCAAGCTCTGAGTAGCCATTTTCTAACTTAAATTGCTTATAAAAATCTTGCTCAATCTCTGAAATGGTCATATTTTGATTGCTAACCTTTTCACTTAACAAAAGAGCACCGTTATCAATTAGCCCATCATAAATCCCTTGAATAAACCTATCTCTTTTTAAAGGGTTTATAAACTGCATTGTAAGATTAACAACAACAACAGATGCGTTCAAAATTGGCACATCTTCAGCAAGTGAGGTTATAAGAGTTATGCTTCTATTTAGGTTTGATGCTGTTGATGGGTGGTTAACTCTTTTTATTTCCTCGAGCCTTGAGCCATATTTTGCAACCATTGATGGAGAGCTATCAACCGCAAACATGCAATAGTCACGCTCTTTAAACTCATTAGCCACCATAACACCAAGATTGCCATGAGAGCACCCTAAATCATAGATTGCTGTTCCAGTTTTATAAAATTTAGAGATAAATTGGCACTGCCTTTTTAGGCTCTCCATGTAAAGAGGCACGGATCGTTTTATCATATCATCAAAAACTGATGTTACCTCTTCGTTAAACTCAAAAGCAGATACTGGATCGTTTTTATGGGCAAATATATTATCTTTTTTCATTTAATTTTTATTTAATCTTCAAAGCCTGTGGAAAATTGAGTTTAGGTTAGAACGTAACAAGGGGCGTAACGAACACGATACGCCCCTAAAGGTTTTCAACCATTTTTTATATAAAATTGCAGCATAATTTAGATTGCTTTTTAAAAAAAGCTCTTTTTTCTTAGCCTTTAAACATCTTGCATCTGCTCAATAAGCTCTTTTAACACCGCATCAGCCTGTTCAATTGGAACTTGGCATGTTCCCACCTTTTTATGCCCTCCTCCTCCATGCTTTAGCATCAAAGAGCCAATATCAACTTTGCAGCTTCTGTTAATAATGCTATATCCGCAGGTCATAACAATATTTTGACGCTGAAATCCCCACACAACCTGAATCGAGACATTTTGATCAGGATAGAGGCTATATAGGATAAAACGGTTACCTGTGTATATCTCCTCTTGATTTCTCAAATCAAGCAAAATTATATTGCCTTTTATGGTTGTGTTGGCACGAACCATCTCTTTAAATAGGCTATCTTGCTCAAAGTAGCGGCGTGTTCTCTCTTTAACATCTTCAATTTGAAGAATCTGTTCAACATCTTTTTGGCGGCAATACTCTATCATATCCATCATAAGCTGATAGTTACTGATTCGATAGTCGCGGTACCTGCCAAGTCCTGTTCTTGGATCCATTACAAAAGATAACAAATCCCACCCCTTTGGGTTGAGGATTTCATCTTTTGTAAAATTTCCAGAATCTGCCTTGTCAACTGCCTGAACAAGATCGTTTAGATGGGCATTATTAAAAGCCTTTTCTCCGCCATAATAGTCATAAATAACACGGGCTGCACTTAAAGCTGATGTGTTACTCACGCCATTATAGTCCCCATAGGCTTGACGCTCTGCCTCGCTTGAGTGGTGATCAAACCATAATCCACAACCTTTGACATAGGGGATATTGGCAAGAATGTCATTTTCGCTTACCTCAATTTTTCCATCTTGAATATCTTTTGGGTGAACAAATTTTATCTCATCAATTATACCCTTCTCTTTAAGAAGGGCAGCACATCCTAAGCCATCAAAATCTGAACGGGTTAAAAGTCTCATAACTAATGCTCCTTTTTTATATGTGTAATTGCATTGCACTCTTAAAAATAGTTAAACCTCGTATAACTGTATAGCTGATTCAAACTACAAAAAAATAACTCTTTTTGCAACAGATATAAAAGATGAAGTCTAAAGCTGATTTCTCCCTTAGATAAATAGGCTATAGAGCGATTGCGTGCCATGATACTCATAACCATTTTGTGCAAGTTTATCATAAAGAGATTTTGCAAGTTTAAGACCTGGCAGATCAAGCCCCATCTCTTCTGCGGAGTCAATAGCAATGCTCATATCTTTGATAATATGTTTAACGTAAAAACCTGGTGCAAAATCGCCCTTTATGATTCTTGGTCCAAGGTTGCTCAATGTCCAGCTTGCAGCAGCCCCTGTCTCAATGCTCTTTAAGACCATCTCAAGATCAAGACCAGATTTTTTTGCATAGGCAAAAGATTCACAAAGCCCAACCATACCAGCAGCAATAGATATTTGGTTAACCATCTTTGTATGTTGACCACTTCCAGCCTTGCCTTGCAGTTGGATATTTTTGCCCATCAAATTAAAGATCGGCATAGCAGCCTCAAAGCTATCTTTATCGCCCCCAACCATTATTGAGAGATTTGCCCCTCTTGCCCCAATATCGCCCCCTGATACTGGTGCATCTAACGCATGAATAGCTCGCTCCTTTGCAGCCTCATATATTTTAGAAGCAAGCAATGGGCTTGAGGTTGTCATATCAATTATAATTGTATCTGGCAAACTGTTTGCGATAATGCCATCTGGTTTAAGGTAAATCTCCTCAACATCTGATGGAAAGCCAACAATTGTTATAATTACATTGCACTTTTTTGCAAGCTCTTGAACTCTATCTTCCCACACAGCACCATTTTTGCATAGCTCGTCAGCCTTTGATTTAGTTCTGCTATAAACATGGAGCTTATAACCAGCTTTTAAAATGTGCCCTGCCATGCTGCTGCCCATTACTCCAGTGCCAATAAAGCCCACAGTTGTATTATCTGGTGATATTATCATTATATTTGCCCTTTTATGTTTAAAAAAGTTAGGAGTTCACTTAAAGATTGCCAATAGGTTGCCAATTATCACAAAAGGTTATAATTACAAAATAAAATTTATGAAAATTGACTCAAAGCTCTTTTGTGGGTTAAGTTTTAAGTAAAATTTATTAAAAATATCAAAACAAGAGGCGTAAAAATATAAATGAGAGAGAGTATAAAAGTAGTTGTTACAGGAGGAGCTGGCTATATTGGTAGCCACACCTGTTTAGAGCTTCTTAAAGAGGGGTATGAGGTTGTTGTTGTTGATAATTTGGCAAATAGCTCATCTGAATCTATAAAGAGGGTTCAAGAGATTGCTAATAAAAAGATCGAGTTTCACCAAGTTGATGTGCGAGATAGAGAAAAGCTATCAGCAATTTTTAATGAGCATAAAAAAGGGGAGAATAAATCTTCTATTAAGGGTGTAATCCACTTTGCAGGACTTAAAGCTGTTGGCGAATCTGTTAGAATTCCGCTTGATTATTATAGTAACAACATCACAGGCACTCTTAGCTTGCTTGAGGTAATGAAGAGTCATGGGGTTAAAAATCTTGTATTTAGCTCCTCTGCAACTGTCTATGGAGAGCCAAAAACGCTGCCAATTAAAGAGGATTTTCCCCTATCTGTTACAAACCCTTATGGCAGAACAAAACTTATGATTGAGGAGATTTTAAAAGATTTACACGCATCTGACCCATCTTGGAATATTGCACTTTTAAGATACTTTAATCCAGTAGGGGCAGATAGAAGCGGCAAAATAGGCGAAGACCCATTTGGGATTCCAAATAACCTATTTCCCTACATTGCACAGGTGGCTGTTGGACGATTGCCATTTTTAAATATTTTTGGAGATGATTACCACACAAAATACAACACTAAAGATGGCACAGGTGTAAGAGATTTTATCCATGTTTCAGACCTTGCATTGGGTCATATCAAGGCTTTGCCCAAACTATTTACAAACTCTGGCTTAGTTATTTACAATCTTGGCACTGGAAAGGGAAGTTCAGTTATGGAGCTTTTGCGTGCATTTGAGGCTGCATCTGGCAGAAAAATCCCATTTAAAATTGCCCCAAGAAGGGCTGGAGATATTGCTGCATGTTATGCTGATCCATCAAAAGCTCAAAAAGAGCTTAATTGGATAGCAACAAGAACTATTGAAGATATGTGTCGCGACACATGGAATTGGCAGAAAAATAATCCAAATGGTTTTAAAAAAGGGGATTAAAAAGTGGAAAATTATATCAGCAAATTTAAAGAGAGCATAAAAATTTTAGATATTAGGCAGGCAAAAGAGCTTTTACTCGATTTTTATCTTCAATCAGAAGAGGAGCAGGCTGCTATTTTAAATGAGTTGGCTATGATTTCAGATCATGAGGCGTGGATTTTGCTCGATTTTATTGTCAAATTGGAGATTGAACACCATAAATCTTTAAGTGCTAATATTTACAATAAACTGATTCAACTTATCGTAGATAGAGCACATCTTAACTTTGAATTTGCACTAATACTCTATAAAACTCATGATAAAAAAAATATATTACAAGCAGCATCTTTGATTAAATATATTTTGACAAACTGCACAGATAGGGTGGTTCTCTTTGATGCAATAGTAGCAGTTGGAGATGAGACGATAGAGTCGCTTGTTGATGTAGTTGCAGAGTTTCTTTACTACGATGATGTAACTCTAA
The DNA here is from genome assembly GCA_015232465.1 of Desulfamplus sp. Classification (GTDB taxonomy): domain Bacteria; phylum Desulfobacterota; class Desulfobacteria; order Desulfobacterales; family Desulfobacteraceae; genus Desulfamplus. The sequence continues at coordinate 1,371 of JADFZO010000059.1, read as the reverse complement.
AGACTCAGGCTATTAAGAGCCTTAAAAAGATTGGAAATACTAAAGTTCATAAGATACTTTCTGACGTATCAAAGACAGCAAAGAGCGATCAAAATATCCTTGATGCTCTTAGCTCTTTAAAATCATCAACATCAGCAGAAGAGATACAATCTTACTCTTCATCGTTGATAGCTCAAGAAGTTGAGCAGGAGCAAGAAAAAAAGGATCCGCAGGTAGAAGAGCCAAAAATAGATATTATGGCTATGCTAAAATCAAAATCTATTGAGGAGCGTTTTAAGGCATTTAAACATCTTTTAGAGGCTGATAAAAGCTCAGATGAGCTGATTTTAAAAGAGCTTGCTGCAAATTTAGAATCTGATAATCACGATCTTGTAATAAACACCCTTAAGATTATATCGCATAGAGCTTCTGATGAGCTTTTGCCAGATATTTACTCATTTTTAAACAAAAAAAACTTAGCTTCATCGTTTGAGCATGAGGCTTTTGAGGCTCTTTGCTCATTTGAAAAATTTAGCTTTACAGAGCTTATGATGGACTCTATTGAAAAATCAGCAATTGATGTCAGAATGTCAGCCATAAAGGCTTTAGATAAGAACTACAACGATCCTGTCTATGCAAAGGTAAAAAATAGAGTTGAGACAGGCAGAGGCGAGGGGCAAGCACTTGCTCGCTCAATAGTTGATGCACAGGCAAACAACCTTATAAACTATCTGCTTGTTTCAGATGCTTTTGCTGATATTGCATCAACCTATTTAACCAAAGATGCCACACCTTCAGCTCTGCATAACTATCTAAATATCTTAACAAAACGTGGTTTTAAGGCTACTGCAAAAAAGATTAGATTCAAGGCTGATATGGCAAGCAGGCTAAAAAATCATCTAACAGCAACTGTGATAAGCACCTCTGATACTCTTCACAAGATATACGAAAAGTTACTATTTAAAAATGGCTATATTGTGGTGGGATTTAAAAACCCTGAAGATGCTTTTGAAAAAATATCGGTTGAAAAACCAGATTTGATTGTTAGCGATCTCTTTTTAAGTGAGATGACAGCCCTTGATTTTGCAAGAGAGGTAAGAGAGTTTTACAATAACTACGAGCTTCCATTTCTGATCTCAACCAACCAGAGCGATTTTATTGGGCTTGATCTTGAAAAAGAGTATTCAGATTGCAAGGTTAGCTCTATATTTAGATTTCCTGAGATTGTCAAAGCGATAGGTTAAAGTTTTCTCTTTTTTATTTTGCATACTTGACATATTTATATTTGTTATGGTAGGACAAAAGTTACTTGGTAAGTTTTCTTTTAAGGGAGTTATTAACTATTGGTGCTAGTTTATTTTGGTTACAGGCTAAATTCACTGATAGACAAGG
>JADFZO010000058.1 GCA_015232465.1 Desulfamplus sp. | reverse complement strand
GCAAGACCAAGAACAAAAGCACCAAATATTCCTTTAATTTTAAGCCGATAAAGCAGACTTCCTGACATTGAGCACTTTTCAACACCAAGCATTCCTAAGGAGACCCAGATAAGTATGCTGCCGATGAGAAGCTGCCAATAATTGCCAACATCTCCTAACATTCGCCCAACCATTGCACAGATAATTCCTACCAATGCAATGGTGATAAAAAGCCCAATAGTAAAAGCTCCAGCATAAAAGCTCGCCTGCTTAGGATTTACAGCTTTATCCTGACCTCCTACATAAGCAATAATCAATGGAATTGAGGCAAGATGACAGGGACTTAACATTACGCTTACCACTCCCCAAAGAAAACAGCCGATCCCTGCAATCACAATTCCGCCTGTCATCCATTGATTTATGGTTATAAATAGCGAATCAAGCATTTTGTCGATTCTCCTTTATAATTTCACACCCATTTTGGTAAGCTGTGCAACAATAGCCTCTTCAGGCATAAATCCTGTGTTACGGGCAACCTCTTTTCCATCAGCATCAAAAAAAATTTGGGTTGGTATGGCACGGATTCCAAATCTTTTAGCCTCCTCGTTATTTTCCCAAACATCAATAAATATAATTGCTGCCTTGCCAGCATAAACTTTTTCCAATTTCTCTAAAATTGGAGCCATCATCTTGCATGGGATACATTTTTTTGCTCCCAAATCAACCATTGTAACCATTCCCTTTACTGGAACAGTTTGCGGAGTTGTCTTATTTTCTGCACTGTCTGCTGTAAATGAAATGGTCAAAAGAGCTACAATTACAATTAGAGTAGTTGCAATTTTGTATTTTGCTATTGTTTTCATCTATGATTCCTGTTTTTTTCATTCCTGTTTTTTCTCGTTATAATTTTAAGGTTTAATCCAGCTCAAAATCTCCTGTTTTGTTGGGATTTTACCCACACACTTTACCTCGCCATTTACAACAACTGCTGGAGTGCCAAACACACCGTAACCTGCAATCTGCATAAGATCAGAGACCTTTTCCACAGATGCTGCAATCTGTGCCTCGCTTACAACCTGCATTACAAGCTCCTCTGTCTTTTTGCACTTTGGACAACCTGGACCCAATACTTTAATTTCCATGATCTCTTCTCCTTATTTTTACTCTGTTTTATTAAAGTTTCAAAAACTACCCCTACTGAAGCGTTGTTTTTATTATATCGTAATTTAACGATATAACCAATTTATAATCATAAAAATAGGCAACCGCAAGTATTTTTTATTATTTTGATATTTTACCCATTTGGCTTAATTATTAAATTGCGTGCTGTTAAATTTTAAGTTATATCAAAATTCTTAAAAAAAAATTGCTTTATTGTTGCCTTCTTGTTTGATTCTAATCCACTGAATACTATGGAAATTTGAAAATAATGAAACATTTAAAATATCTCATTTTTACATCTTTTTTTATAGCTGGATTTAGTCTAATCCCGCTGCATTCAGAAAAAATAAATTTGATTTTGGAATTTATTCAACCGTCAGTATCTGCAGAGGATTTATCAGGATTAAAGATCAGTGGTTATGGAACATTAAGTGCCACTGCCCATGACCGCAATACTATGCACCCTGTTCGAGATGTTAGCCAAGCTCCTGAAAATAGATTTAGAACTAACTTTTCAGCTCTCATGGATTCTCGTTTAGGTCTTCAGGCACATTATAGGTTCAATACAGACCTTGATTTTGTAATTCAGGGGGTTTTACGAGATCAGGCTTATGTAACTGCTGATAACTCTCTTGACTTTGCATACTGTTCATACCGACCAACTACATGGCTTGAGCTTAGAGCAGGACGAATGGGCTATGATGGTTTTTTGATGTCTGATACTCGAAATCTTGGTTATGCTTACACATGGGTACGTCCTCCAACTGAATTTTATGGCTGGATCCCCATTTTTCACATTGATGGGGCTGACGCAACTTTTAGAATTGATGGAGATGATAGCAATTGGCGTTTTAGAGTTCAAACTGGAGAGCAAGGCTTTAAATTTGAATTTGCGGACAGCGAACATGATACTGAAACTAAAGGGCTTTACGCATTAACCGTTAGCCGTCAATCAGGCTATCTGACTTTAAAAGCTGGGTATTCTAACTTTAAATTTAAAAATGAGATGGATATATTTACTCCTCTGCATGAGGGGTTAGATTTTGTTGCAGAGGCAACCGAAATTGCTCTTCCTGAAATTAGCAGTGAAGCCCGCTCTTTGCGTAAAGAGCTAAAGTTTAAAAATACAGAGACAGACTATTTCACGCTTGGTGCATCTTATGATAATGGTGACTGGATAGCTCAAGCAGAAATTGCCCATACATCACCAACTGCTGATGTTGTACCTCACGGAAATATGGGCTATATAGCTTTAGGATATAGAATAGGTGATTTTACACCTTATGGGATATTTGCTGCTATAAGACCTGGTATGGATATTCGTGAGCCTTATTCAGATTGGTCTATAATAGATGCATCTGAACTGCAGCTAACAGCTATAAGCATTCTTAATACAACCAGAATGGATCAAGAGACAATCTCTTTTGGGGTTAGGTGGGATTTTCACACACAAGCTGCTTTAAAATTTCAAATAGACTCAATACATGTTAGCCCATTAGGTCATGGTTTGATGTACGCAAAAGGTGCTATGCTATCAAAAGAGGGCACATTATACGAAGAGAGCACTATGAGCCTTGGAACAGTGAGTTTGGAGGTTATGTTTTGAAAATATCTGTAAATTTTACTTTTTTACTTTTTTACGTTGTAATCTGCCTTATCCCATCTCTTATTTTTGCCAGCAGCACAGGTAAGATTAAAGAGATTGCAGTTGTTGTAAACCCTGCAAACCCTGTAACTGAGCTTACAACAAAAGAGGTCTCTGATATTTATTTGAGTCGCCGCCGAACATTTCCGTCAGGTCAGCCTGTTTTGGTGCTTGAGCAAGATTGGAGTGGTGAGCTTCGAGATAATTTTTACAAGCGTCTTAATGGAATGACCATAAAACGTATCAACGCCTATTGGGTTCGTTTAAAGTTTAGTGGTGAGATACAGCCTCCGCCAGTGCTGCCAAGCAGTGTGGCTGTGCGTGATACTGTTAAAAATAACCCTAACTCTATTGGGTACATTGAGGCTGATGTTGTAGATGACTCTGTTCGTGTTGTGCTTATTCTTAAAGAGTGAAAAAATCCTAACATTGCCCAGCCTAAACAAGAGAGTTGCCACGCTCATTTAATGAAATCATAGATATATTTAAGAGCCACAAATATAACGCAAAAGCAGAGTATGAATTTTATTTTATGAGCAGGCACATACTTTTGACACCGTGCACCAAGATACATTCCGCAAAAACCCCCAACTCCAAAGAGCAAGCCAAGGTACCAGTCTGGAGCAACAGATATACTGCTATAAAAGTGCGATAGTATCTGATGCGTTATAACTCCAGCAATTGAAGTTATAAAAGTCCCCATAAGCGCAGCACCAGCAACTGCATAGACAGGCAGATGAAAAAAAGCTACAAAAAATGGGGCAACAATAGATCCTCCACCAATGCCGTAAACCCCTCCAATAATCCCAACTGTAAAGCAGAGGGTAAAAACTCCTGGCACTGAAAATGAAAAATCTTCATCTCCAAAGCTAAACTCAATCTTTTTAAGGGAAAACTTTGTGTTGGTTACAATAAAATTTTGAGGAGCAGACCCCTGTTTAGAGGAGTTGCTGATTGATTGTTTTACAGTTTTTAGTATGTCCGTAAACAGCCTAAATCCCACATACAAAAGGATAAGTCCCACAAAAAACTTAAAATTTTTAGGATCAGGCAGATACTCAAGCCGTAACCAAACTCCGATAAAGACCCCAGGCAAGGTTGCAATAACAACTGTCCAAGCCAATGACCATAGCATTCTTTTTTCTTTAACATATCTCCAAACCCCGCTTGGTATTGCGACAATGTTAAATAGCTGATTTGTTCCACTAACTGAGGGAGCTGTGTAGCCAAGCAAGCTCATCTGAAACGGCAGAAGTAAAAATGCACCTGATACGCCACCCATTGAGCTAAAAAAAGAGACCACAAATGCAACTAATGGGGGAAGAAAAACCCAAGTCTCAACACCAGACACTGAAAAGGTAACACGCAAAAAATCCATAATTTTATATCTCCTGATTTAGATTTACCCCTTTTTAGCACCACATATAATCTCCCTCTGAACTTTGGGGAGCTTTTCAGTCAAATTTATAACATCAACATCATCGTTGAGCCAACCTTTAAGATTGCTAAGTATATTAACAATATAGGGATTAACATCACTTTTCGATATATCTGGCAGGGTAAAGTTGACCCATAGACCATCTTTGTATGATCTCACAAGCCCAGCATCTTCAAGGATTTTAAGGTGTTTACTTGCAGTTGATTGAGCTATGCCCAAAATTGTATGAATTTCGCAGACACACATCACCCTTTTTTCAACCATTTTTAGTATCATAACCCTATTTGGGTCAGATAGAGCCTTCATCACCTTTAAAAACTCTCTCATTTAACACTCCTACCCTCTTTTTTTGCCCTCTTTTTAATAACGGATAGAGCCAGCCATCATAAGACCAATATCTGCCAATTTTGCTTTATCTGACGAGTCAATAATTCCTGTAAATTCGCCCTGAAACATAACAGCAATTCTATCACAAAGCTCAAAAATTTCATCTAAATCTTCAGAAAATAGCAAAATAGCCCCCCCCTCCCATCTTCGTTTAATGAGCTGCTCACGCAAGTATTGAGTTGCTCCAACATCAAGCCCATAAGTTGGGTGAGATGCAACAAGCAAAGATGGCTTTTCGCTTATCTCACGCCCAAGAATCAGCTTTTGGATATTTCCGCCAGATAGATTTTTAATCTGAACATCAATCGAAGGGGTAGCAACCTTGTAGTCATCAATTAAAGATTGGGTGTGGGTTTTTATCCTGCCATACTCTAAGAAAATATTTTTTGAGAATTTCTCAAGATGGTGCTGCTTTAAGATTGCGTTATCATAAAGAAAAAGACCAGGGGCAATGCCAAATTTTATTCGCTCTTCAGGAACATGAGAGACACCATGATCGTAAATTTTTCTTGGCGATAAGTTTGTTATATTTTTATTGCCAGCAAACACAGCCCCAGATTTGATGGCTCTAATTCCAGTTATTGCCTCTGCAAGCTCTTTTTGACCATTTCCAGCAACTCCAGCAACTCCAAATATCTCATTTGCGTACACATCAAAAGATATATCTTTAACAACTGCCACACCTTTATCACCAACAACATTGAGATTAGAGACCTTTAAAACAAGCTCACCTCTTGGCAGAGGCTCACGCTGGACATTAAAAAGGACTTCTCTTCCTATCATCATTCTTGCAAGTGATCTTTTATCCATATCAGCAGTATTGGCATGACCTGATATTTTTCCCTTTTGGAGCACAGTTACCCTATCGCATATCTCCATAATCTCATCTAACTTATGGCTGATTATAATTGCCATGTGCCCATCGTCTTTCATATACCTTAAAATTCTAAAAAGCTCTTTTATCTCTTGGGGGGTTAAAACAGATGTTGGCTCATCTAAAATCAGCAGATCAGCACCATTTAAGAGGGCTTTGATAATCTCAACTCTTTGCTGCTCTCCAGCAGACAGCTGCCACGCCTTTTTATATGGCTCAATTGCAAAGTTAAATTTTTTTGAGAACTCAACCACTTTATCAATTATTCGTATCTTTGGGAAAAAAAATGGACTCTTTTCATATCCAAGTGCAATATTTTCAATAACTGTGTGGTTCTGTATAAGCATAAAATGTTGATGCACCATGCCAATACCGTGATGGATAGAGTCTATTGGGGAGTTTATCTTGACACTTTTGCCGTTTATTTTGATCTCTCCAGAATCAGGCTGATAGAGTCCATAAAGGGTGTTCATCAAGGTAGTTTTACCAGCACCATTCTCGCCCAACAGCCCAAGAATTTCACCAGAGTTGACGTGCAGGTTTATATCTTTATTTGCAAAGTTGCCGTGAAACGATTTGGAGATGTTCACCATCTCAAGTTTTTGGATTTTTCTCATGGTTGTTATTTTTTAAATATCGTAATAGTTAATCAAAAACAAAATCTTGATATTGCTGTTTAAAATCAGAGTCATTCAAATCTCTACAAACCCCACAACGCTTGCAATCAACCATTGGGCAATCTGGAGATGTTTTTTGAATCTCTGCTCGCTTAAACTCATTTAACAAAAACTCTTTTTTGATGCCAGTATCAACAATATCCCAAGGGAGCGGAGCATCAAGGGCAATTGGATTAAATATGCTACTATTATCTTTTAGAGATATGGCTGGTATCTCTTTTTCTAAAATATCAGCCATACGCCTATCCCCTTTTGATAGCATTGCATTTATAATAGCTGTTTTTGAGGATTCTGTGTGAATAGATATGTTTGGAACTCTTTTGAGTCCATCTTTAATAATAGCAACCTTTTTCTTAAAATTGGCAATAGAGTCCATTGCACACCACTGAAACGGCGTGTTTGGCTTTGGAATAAATGGGTTGATGCTTAAAGTTATATTGCCAATTTTTTTGTTTTTTTTACTTATTTCAAGAAAAATCTCTTTTATCTTTAATGTCAGTTGCACAATCTGGTAAATGTCATCTTCATCTTCAAATGGCAAACCAACCATAAAATAGAGCTTTAGATTTATAATGCCATGTTCAACAAGCCTTTTAACTGCTGATAAAATCTGCTCTTCATCAATTTTTTTGTTGATGATATTTCGCATCCTTTGTGAGCCAGCTTCAGGGGCAATTGTGGCTGTTTTAACTGATGAGTTTACGAGTGTCTCTATGGTGGTATCTGTTAAAGCATCTAATCTTAATGAGCTAAAGGATATTTTTATCTTATCTGACGAGCCACTGTTAATCTTTGCACAGATATTGTTTATGCTTGGGTGATCTGAGACAGTTGCACTCACAAGCCCTATTTTTGGCTCTTTAACCCCTATTGTTTTAAAAAACTCTGCAGCCTCATTCATAGAAGCAATTATACTCTCCTCTGGATAGAATCTTGGGGGTCTGTAAATAAATCCCGCACTACAAAATCGGCAACCATGATGGCAGCCTCGTCCTATCTCAATCAAAAATGAGTTATCAAAGGCTGTATTGTTGGTTAAAATTTGGGTGGTTGTGGTTATGGTCTCAAGATTGCTGATGTGTTGAACAGAGATTTTTGCAGGAATATCATCATATATTGGCGTGATCGCCAAAAAATTTCCATTTATGTCATAAGATGGCTTATAAAATTGGGGGATATAGGCGCCCTTAATATTTAAAGCAAGCTCCCTTTTAAGAGGCTCTCTGCTGTTAAGAGTTGATTTATTTAGAATAGTATCAAGAAAGGCAGGGAGCATCTCTTCAGCCTCTCCAAGCAAAAAACAGTCAATAAAAGGTGCAATTGGTTCAGGATTCAAAAAAGAGGCAACCCCGCCAGCAATTACAAAGGGGTATGGGCTGTTTGTATCTAAATTTTTATCTCTATCAGATACTCTTGGCGGGATTTTGGCATTTAGTAGTATAGAGGCGATATTTATATAGTCGTTCTCAAAGGATACTGAAAAGGCTACTATGTCAAAACATGAGAGGGGGCAGGCAGATTCATAACTTTTAAGTTCATATTTGTTATCAAAATCAATAGAGTTAGTGCAATCTACATTAAAATTTTTTTTATATAAATCTCTATCTGGCAGAAAAAATCGTTCGCATGAAATATTTGGATAATTTTTAAAAAGAGCATAAACAGACTGAAACCCTAAGTTTGACATGGCTGTCTGATATGTATTTGGATAGACAAGGGCAATGTTGATAAGCTCTTTGAAGCTTTTACTCCTCTTTTTGTTGATATACTCGTTTTTGACAACATAGCCCTTATAATGCTCCTTAATAACACTGCCACCTTTATATCCTTTTACAATGTTATCTTTTTTTTTACCCCTATTTTTATGGTGCCCCATTAATTAATCTGCTTTTTTGCGTAAAAATGTGGGAATCTCAAGGTTATCAAAATCTAAAAATGAGCTGCGGGGAGCATTTCTTCCATCTTCATTAGCTGTCTTTTTATAAGTGGTCTTTTTAACCACAACAGCCTCCTCTTCGTCCCAATTATTAAGCTCTTCAGGAGTTGGTGGTCTTACTTTGCCCTGAATAGGTGTAGGAACTGCAACTGGTGTATCTTGCTCAATCTTATGGAATTTTTTGTGGCGTATATTTTTATTCAAAGGAAGGACATTAGCAGAACGAGATGACTCATCCATACCAATACCAGTTGCGATAACAGTAACTCGCATCTCATCGCCAAGTGTCTCATCAAATGTCTGACCCCAGATTATCTCAGCATCATCTCCAACCTCTTGATAAATTCTATCAGATGCCTCCATAACCTCGTCCATTGTAATATCTGACGAACAGGTGATGTTCATCAATACGCCTCTTGCACCTGCAATTGATATATCTTCAAGAAGTGGGTGAGAAATTGCCTTTTCAGCAGCCTCAACCGCCCTATTCTCTCCACTTGCAATACCAATTCCCATAAGTGCCATTCCAGCCTTTGACATTGTTGTTCTAACATCTGCAAAATCTAAGTTAATATGACCCGGTAGCATTATAAGATCAGTGATACCTTTAACAGAGTGGTGAAGAATCTCATCAGCTCTGATAAACATATCTCTCATCTTTGCCCCAGGAGATGCAAGACCTCTTAATCTATCGTTTGGGATTGTGATAACTGTATCTGTAATATCTCGAAGATTTGCAATCCCCTCTTCAGCCTGTGATGCCCTCTTTTTACCCTCAAATGAGAATGGTCTTGATACTACCGCAACTGTTAATATGCCAAGCTCTTTGCAAATCTCAGCAATTACAGGAGCAGCCCCAGTTCCAGTTCCACCGCCTAAACCAGCGGTTATAAAAACCATGTGGCTGTCAATCAGAGCAGCTCTAAGCTCCTCAATATTTTCTAATGCAGCATCTCTGCCAATATTTGGGTTTGCACCAGCACCAAGCCCTTGTGTTAGCTGTGCCCCTAACTGAATTTTTTTCTCTGCTTTTGAGAGTTCAAGTGCCTGAGCATCAGTATTAGCAACAATAAATTTAACCCCTTGTAGGTTGGAGTCAATCATGTTATTGACCGCATTACCGCCAGCTCCCCCCACACCAATTACCTTGATTTTTGCATTTGCATGAGTATCATTTTCCATGTAAGAAAAAGTCATAAGCTCTACCTCAATATTTAATATGTTATTTGTGATGTTGTCTTTGCATCAATTTTTATATTTTAAAGAATATCTCTAAACCACTGCCTCATTCGCTCTAAAAGCCCTGAAAAACTTGAACTATCAGTTTTTTTCAACTGCGTCTTTACACTGTTTTTGCTGCCGTAAATAACAAGACCCACCCCAGTAGAAAACGATGGATTCTTTACCACATCTTTTAACCCGCTTATATTTTGAGGCTGTCCAACCCTTACAGGCACTAAAAAGACAGACTCTACAATTTCAGCTATACCATCAAGCATTGCACTGCCCCCAGTTATTACAATTCCTGATGGAAAGGCATTTTCAAGACCATTGCTGTAGATTTCGTTCTTTAATATTGAGAACATCTCCTCAACACGAGGTTCAAGTATCTCAGCCATGATCCCCCTTGGAACTGTTCTTGACTCCTTTCCTCCAACACCTTTAACCTCAATTGTCTCACCCGGTTTTATATTGCTCAAAAGGCATGTGCCATGAGCAATTTTAAGTTTTTCAGCCTCTGCAATAGGGGTTCTTAAACCAATAGAAATATCGTTAGTAAGATTGTGTCCCCCAAGCGTTAGCTCAAATGTGTGCTTAATATGGTTACCCTTAAACAGGGCAAGATCAGTTGTGCCACCACCAATATCAGCCAAAGCACAGCCAAGCTCCCTCTCTTCACGGTTAAGCACCGCCTCTCCAGATGCCAATGACTCTAAAACAATATCGCACACCTCAAGATTTGCCTTATTGCAGCACTTAATAATATTTCTCGCAGAAGAGACTGCTCCAGTAACAATATGTATCTTAGTCTCCAGCCTAACGCCTGTCATGCCAACAGGATTCTGAATAGACTCCTGATCATCAACAATAAACTCCTGCGGAATAACATGAATTGTCTCTCTATCCATTGGAATTGCAACAGCACTGGCAGCTTCAACAACCCTATCAACATCTTGCTCTGTAATCTCTCTGCCCTTTATTGCAATGATACCATGGCTGTTAAAACCTTTGATATGCCCCCCTGCAATCCCCACATAGACAGATGAAATCTTGCAGCCAGCCATGAACTCAGCCTCTTCAACCGCCTTTTTTATAGACTCCACAGTAGAATCAATGTTTACAACAGCACCTTTACGCAATCCAATAGAAGGGTGAGAACCCATTCCAATTATGTTGATTGTATCATCAACAAGCTCTCCCACCACAGCACATATCTTTGTTGTACCTATGTCAAGACCTACGATTATCTTATCTTCTCCCTGCAAATCAAGCCCCTCCCTCTATCTGTTCCGGCACGGCATCAATACCTTTTGGTAGAGCATTTCCGGTAATATCTTTTACCTTAATAACGACATTCTCTGGATTTATTAAATCAATTGACCAAACCTGTTTATTAATTTTGTTTTTTTGCATATAATTTATAATATGTCTAATTATTTTAAATTTTTCATCATAATTATCAAATCCAATCTTTACCCTAACAGGTTCCCGAAACAGAGTTGACTCTATCTCTTGCTGGCTCAATGTAAAATTAGATTGAACTTGAAGAGTGCTATTTACAACAAAATCAATCTCAATACCGCTCTCTTCATCTGCCAAAATTTTTTGAATCACACCATCGTTTTTCATAACAAGAAGCCTAATTACAGACTCATATAGTTTGCCATAAAAGCCATATACCCCATCTTTTTTTGATAGGGTCAAACCAGTAATAGTTGGCAATGTTATGTTATCTATATATATGTCGCTTCCTATTGCATCGCTTTCAGTAAATGGGATACCTTTTCGATTTAGAATTATATCCGCTTTATCTGGAATATGCACTACTGCAAGCGGAGATTCCTCTTTTATAGCAATAATAATTTTCGATGGTAAAGAGCGTTTTACTGACGCATCTTCTATCCAAGGATGAGATACTATTCTAAGGCGTGTATGGCGAATATTTATAGAAAAGATGTTATCTTCAGGAAATATCTCAGCCTGCTCAATAACCTCCTCTTTAGATAACCTCTTTGTGCCAAAAACAGTTATCTCCTTAATTGCCAGCATATTGGATTGAGTAACCGCATTTGCAATAAATATAAACAAAAGAGTGGTTAGACTTACAACCATTGCTATTAGTATGGTTTTAAGAGCAATTTCAACAAGTTGCATAAAATCATATCGAGAAATAGCCTCCTCTTTACCGCTGCTGCTTGAGGTTTGTCGTAGCCTGCTGTTTCTTGTAGTGTGTCTATTCACCCTGTATTATAACCTCCTCTACAAGATGAACACCAAATTTTTGGAATACAGTATCTTTAACAAGATTTTTGAGATCCAATATCTGACTTGCTGTTGCACTTCCAAGATTTAAAATAAAGTTGGCATGTTTATCAGATACCATTGCATCGCCAACCCTCTTTTTTTTAAGACCAGCCATGTCAATAAGCTGACCCGCTGACAATAGTTGGCTATTTGACTCTAAATTTTGAATATCAGGATTTTTAAAAAAACAGCCAGCAGATGCAAATCCATGAGGCTGAGTGGCTCTTCTTTTATCTATAAGTGATGCCCAAGATTTTTGAACCCTCTCTTTGCTCCCTTTTGAAAGCAAAAACGATGCACGCAAAATAGTAGGCTTAAAAGGCAGATCAAATGGTGAAAGAAATTTCAAGGTTCTATGAGAGAAGATAAGCTGTGATCTATCAAGGTTTTTGATATTATTATCTCTATCTAAAATATCAATTGAGATTAAAAGATCAGAGATTGTTCCAGCCCCTGTTCCAGCATTCATAATAATAGCACCACCTAAAGTTCCAGGAATGCCAGCAGCAAAACTTAAATCTTCAAGCCCAAGTTTAATAGTTTTGCGGCATAAAGCTGCAAGTGCAACTCCAGCAGAGGCAGAGACCACCATAAATCGTTCTTCTAACAAGTATGGCTCTATACTAATCTCATTTTTCATACGAATAAGCGAGACAACAACACCTCGTATTCCATTATCTTTAACAAGAAGATTTGTGCCGCCGCCTATTATGGTAAATGGTATGTTGTTGAGCCTCATGCTGCTTATGATTGCTATAAGCTCAGATAGAGTTGTGGGCTGAACAAAATAGTCAGCGGGTCCCCCAACTTTGAATGATGTATATCTCTTCATTGGCACATCTTTTTTAAATTTAATGCTATATGGCAAATAGCTAAAACTCTGCTCAATACCAGTTTTTAAATATAAGCTACTATCTTCAAAAGAAGAAGAAGAATCTGATCTAAAGTTCATAAGTCTTAAAAACCCTTATATTTTAATCATCTGTCTATAATCTCAAGCAGTTTTTCCCCAAGTGCATAGACATTTCCAGCACCAAGTGTAAGGAGAATATCGCCTGATTTTATTTTATCTAAAAGCATTGCAATACAGCTCTCAAAATCAGGTGCAAAAGAGACATCTTTATGACCATATTTTCTGATTCCATTAGCCAATACCTCAGAGTTGACCCCCTCAATTTCAGCCTCACTTGCAGCATATATTGGCAGCAAAATCAAACTATCTGACTGGTAAAAAGAGCGTGTAAATTCATCAAAAAGAGCTGCTGTTCGTGTGTAACGATGGGGCTGAAAAACCACAACAAGCCGTCTATCTGACCAATTTTCACGTATTGCTAAAAGGGTAGTTCTTATCTCAGTTGGGTGGTGTCCATAGTCGTCCATGACAAGGATACCATTTTTTACCCCCTTTTGATCCATACGCCTCTTTACCCCTTCAATCTTCTCCAAAGCACACTTTATTGTCTCAAACGAGATTTTAAGTTCAAGTGCAACTGCAATTGCAGCAAGTGCATTTGTGATGTTGTGCCGACCAGATAGATTTAGCCTAACATACCCAAGTGGCTCACCATGTTGGACAACCTGAAAAATAGATTTGCTCTTTTCAAATGAAATATCTCTTGCCTGAATATCTGCTTGGGCAGAGAGTCCAAATGTGGTGTACCTAACCTGAATTTTAGGGATAAGATTCTGAATATGCTCATTATCAAGACAGAGAACAGCAAGCCCATAAAATGGGACAGAGTTTATAAATTGGATAAATTTTTCTTTTATATCTTCAATATCTTTATAAAAATCAAGGTGTTCAAGGTCAATATTGGTAACAACTGCAATAGCTGGGGCATACTTTAAAAAAGAGCCATCACTCTCGTCAGCCTCAGCAACAATATACTCCCCTTTTCCGTGCAGAGCATTTGAGCCAAGTGATTTTAAAAGCCCGCCAATTATGACTGTGGGGTCAAATTTGGCAATATTTAATATCTGTGCAACCATAGATGTTGTTGATGTTTTGCCATGTGCTCCTGATATGGCAATTGAGTATTTAATTCGCATCAACTCTGCAAGCATTTCAGCCCTTGGAATAATTGGGATAGATTTAGCTTTTGCCTCAATAACCTCTGGATTCTCTTTTGATATGGCAGTTGATGTTACAATAACATCTGCATTGCCGATATTCTCTTTATGATGAGCTTTATAGACAGTTGCCCCAAGAGATTTTAGCCTCTCAGTTATAGAAGATGATGAGAGATCAGAGCCAGAGACAGTATAGCCAAGACTTAATAAAATCTCTGCAATGCCGCTCATTCCAATACCGCCAATGCCAACAAAGTGAATATGATAATCTTTCTGATACATAAATGTTGTTTAGACCTTAAATGTTAAATAATAAATTAGTTGTTTTGATTAATCTTAAACTTATAATCTGTCCTAAACAGAGTTTAACTATTGACCATTTTAAGACAGATTGATGCTATCATCTCATCTGCAAGTGGGTTGCCAAACTCTTTTGATCTTTGTGCCATCTTTAAAAGCTCTTCAGGGTGAGAGTAGGCAAACTCAATTCTATCTTTTAAAAGTTCACCAGATAGCTCACTATCTAAAACTATCCACGCTGCTCCGTTATCTGCAAGCTCTTTGGCGTTGTAGGTTTGGTGATCATCTGCTGCATAAGGGTATGGAACAAATAGAGCCACCTTTCCAATGGCTGCAATCTCAGAGATAGTACCAGCACCAGCACGGCAGATTATAAGATCAGCAGATGCCTGAATATCAGGCAGATCGTTAAAAAAAGGTTGCACAACAAATGGGGAGTTATCAGAAGCAACAAAATTCTTATAGCTTGGCAACTTTTTATACTCTTCTAAAACACGCTCCTCATCTGTTGCCCCAGTTTGGTGAATTATACTATACTTTTCAAGCTCTCTCTTCTCATCTATCAGCTTAAGAGCCTCCACAAAAGCACTGTTTATGCTCCTTGCCCCTTGACTTCCACCAGTAACAAGAATGGTAAATTTTTTTAGCCCGTTCTGATTTTCTAACTTGTGCCCATTTTCAGAACTATTTTCAGAACCATTTTTACTATTAAGGCGGCTCAAAGAGTTAGCCAAACCTCTTCTTATTGGGTTACCTGTATAGATTATTTTTTGGGTCTGTTTTAGCCTTTTTGTCTCTTTAAATGATGTAAATATAACATCAGCAAAATTCTCAACTATTCGGTTTGTGATACCAGCAATGCTATTTTGCTCTTGGATCGCTGTTCTAACTCCCCAAAGTTTTGCTGCCAGCACAACAGGACCAGAAGAGAACCCCCCAACCCCAATAACAATATCAGGCTTAAAGCGGATAATAATAAAAAGAGCCTGAATAATAGAGATTGGTATCTGAAAAACTGCCTTTACTTTATCAATAATCCCTTTGCCCTTTATGCCTGTGGAGGATATTTTTTCATGGCTAAAACCATATCTTGACAATGTTTGTGTCTCAAACTGCTCTCCTGTGCCAACAAATAGAATTTTAGCATCACTCCTTAATCGTAAAACAGCTTGAGCAATAGCAATTGCTGGAAAGAGATGCCCCCCAGTTTTACCGCCAGCTATTATCATTTTAAATTCTTTTTGTGATGTATTATCCATGTAGTTCACTTTGTTTTGCTTGCAGCAATGCTCATTAATATCCCCATGCCTGCCATATTCATAATAAGAGATGTGCCTCCATAGCTTAAAAAAGGGAGGGTAAGCCCCTTTGTTGGCAGCAGCCCCATTGTTACTCCAGTATTTATAGTTACCTGCAACGCTAAACTTGAAGTTATGCCAGTTGCTAAAAATGTTCCAAATAGTGTATCAGCCTCCCGTGCAATACCTATCCCCTTAATAATTATAATAGTATATAGCGTAAGTATGCCAAGAACCCCTACAAGTCCAAGCTCCTCACCAATTATTGAGAGGATAAAATCTGTGTGTGGCTCAGGAAGATAGTGGAGTTTTTGCATACCCATTCCCATACCTTTACCAAAAAGCCCACCTGAACCAAATGCTTTAAGTGAGTGGGTAATCTGATAACCAGTATTAAGTGGGTCGTCCCAAGGGTTACGGTAGGCAAATATTCTTGCCATACGATACTCAACCTTATAGACCAAAAAATATATAAACGGGACAAGTAAAGGGGCAGGACACAAAAGATGAATAATCCTAACTCCAGCAACAAACATCATAATCCAAGATATAGCCCCCATTATGACCACTGTTCCTAAATCTGGCTGAATAAGAATCAGAACAGCTAAAAGCCCTAAAATAAAAACATGGGGAAGAAATCCAACCAAAAAATTAGAGATCATCTCCTGTTTTTTGCTTAATGAGTAGGCAAGAAAAATTATGAGCGCAAGTTTTGCAAACTCTGATGGTTGAAAGGTAAATCCCGCAACATTGAGCCACCTGTAAGCACCACCAGCTTTAATTCCAAGACCTGGAACCTGCACAGCTAACAAAAACAAAAAAGCAGAAAACAGAATAAAATATGCCAAGTGGTTTAACATTTTGTATGGGATCAAAGATGCTACAAACATTATAACAAGCCCCATTGCACAAAATATAAACTGCTTTTTAACATAATAGAGGGCACTGCCATGCTCTGTTACACTTATTGATGCACTTGCACTATGCACCATAATTATACCAAGACCCGCAAGTATAATTACTGGAAAGAGTATGGCTGGCTCGCCCCAAAATGGATATGTTCTGATTCTGCCTATTTGAGTCATATCTTAAATTTAAACCCGCTAAATCAGCTTTTTTACCTGATTGATAAAATCATACCCTCTCTCTGAATAGTTTTTATACATATCAAAGCTGGCACAAGCTGGAGATAGTAGAATAGTATCACCAGCAGATGCTTTTTCAAAAGAGAGCTTTACCGCATGTTCCATATTATCTGCAAATGTTGAGTTAAAGTACCCAGATAGAGCATCATAGATTTTCTGTTTTGCCTCACCTATCAAGATAATCTCTTTGACTCTGCCCCTAAACCACTCTTTTAATACGGAAAAATCCATATTTTTATCCTGCCCCCCCATAATCAAAATAATATCGCTATCAAACGCCTCAACAGCACGGGCAGTTGCATCTGTGTTTGTCCCTTTTGAATCATTATAAAAATCAACTCTGTTGATGGTTGCAACATACTCAATTCTATGAGGTAGCCCATTAAAGCTCTTTAAAGCTGCCTCTATCCCCTCCATTGATGCACCAGCACAGAGTGAAGCAAGAATTGATGCCTCAATATTCTCTTGATTATGCTTGCCTCTAAGTTTGGAGAGCCTCTTTTGTGCAAAAAACATATCTGTAAGGCTTGATAACTCTGCTCTTGGCTCAATAGGGGAGATACCGCAAAAGTTATAAGAGTTATGAGTAGATTTGTAACTTTTATTAAAATATGTTATTTTAGATTTTAAGCCCATACTCAAAATCCTATTTTGAGCGTTGCTAATAGTGCTGTTAATTATGGCATGACAATTTTGATTCTGATTTGCAAAAATACTCCACTTTGAATCTTCATAAGACTTAAAATCAGGGTAACGGTTTAGATGATCCTCTGTAATATTCAAAAGTATAGCCACATCAGGACAAAAGTTGTGGGCAGTATCTAATTGAAAGCTACTAACCTCAGCCACAACCACATCTGCTTTATCGTTACTGCTTACATACTCAATCAGAGGAGTTCCAATATTTCCGCCAACAAAGACCTTTAAACCCGAACACTTTAACATCTCACCAATCAGAGTGGTTACAGTTGTCTTGCCGTTAGTGCCAGTAATAGCAACTATTGGCTCATCTATAAGCTCTGCAGCAATATCAAACTCCCCCCTAATCTGAACCCCATTTTTTATTGCACTTTGAAAATGCTCTCCATCAAGGGGGATTCCAGGACTTACAACAACAATGTTGGCACTCTCAAAAGTGTTGATGCTGTGAAATCCAATTTCACTCTTTATGCCAAGTGATTCAAGCTCACGAGTTTGAGGCGTATCTTGTTTTGCAGGATCAATATCAGTTACAACAACATTATGCCCCTGATTTTTCAAAAATTTAGCTACTGATACCCCTGATTTTCCAAGACCCACTACAATGGTATATTTTTTAGTTGATGATTCTCTCATTTATTTTAACTATCCGTAAATATTATCTTATTTTAAGTGTGCTAAGTGAAATTAAAGCAAGAGTTATAGCTATTATCCAAAACCTTACAATAACTTTTGATTCAGGCCACCCCTTTAATTCAAAATGGTGATGAAGCGGTGCCATTCTAAAGATACGTTTTCCATGAGTTATCTTAAAATATCCAACCTGAATAATTACAGACATAGCCTCTATAACAAAAAGCCCGCCAACAACAAGAAGGACAATCTCCTGTTTAGTAACAACAGCGATTGTCCCAAGCATTGCACCAAGTGGAATTGAACCAGCATCGCCCATAAATATTTGGGCAGGGTGGGCATTAAACCACAAAAAACCCAATCCTGCCCCAGCAAGAATCCCGCATATAATGCTTATCTCTCCGCACGATGCAATGTGTTGAATTTGAAGATATTGAGCTATTTTTACATGGCTTGTAACATAGGAAAAAAGCATATATGTTACTGCTGCAACAATAATAGGACCAAT
Source organism: Desulfamplus sp. (assembly GCA_015232465.1). GTDB lineage: Bacteria > Desulfobacterota > Desulfobacteria > Desulfobacterales > Desulfobacteraceae > Desulfamplus. The sequence goes on along the minus strand of JADFZO010000058.1, from coordinate 767 downwards.
AGCAAGTCCATCTAAACCATCTGTTAAGTTGACAGCATTTGATGTTCCCACAATCACAAGAGTTGCAAACGGGATATACCATATACCAAGATCAGGAGAAAGTGATTTGATAAAAGGGATAGTTATTTCTGTGTTAAAATCAGGGCATCTGTATATAAGATAGCTGATACCAAAACCAGCTATAACTTGAAGGGTAAATTTACCCTTTGCAGTAAGCCCTAAGTTTCTCTTTTTTAGAACCTTTTGATAGTCATCAATAAATCCGATAAACCCAAAAGATAAGATTGTAAGCAGTATTATGGTTACATAGTGGTTTGAGATTCTTGCCCAAAGAAGAGTTGATGCTACAATTGAAAACATAATAAGAACCCCGCCCATAGTTGGAGTCCCCTCTTTTTCAAGGTGAGTTTTTGGTCCATCATTTTGGATAAATTGACCAATCTGCATTTTGGCAAGTTTTTTTATGACAATTGGACCAAGAAGAAAACAGATAAGAAAAGCGGTTAAACCGCCGTAAATCGTTCTAAAGGTGATGTACCTAAAGATGTTAAAAAAAGATATTTCTGTATGTAGATTGTATAACTCGTAAAGCATGATTTATATTTAAAACTCCTAATTTAGATTATGATGTAATCATTTTTTTGCAACATTGAAATCTATTAAATTTATCCAGCAATAAGTCAGCAGTTAAAAGAGCTGGTTAATGCCTCAACAATGCTCTCCATTCTCATGCCTCGAGAACCCTTTATCAATATCCATAAATTTAT
>JADFZO010000057.1 GCA_015232465.1 Desulfamplus sp. | reverse complement strand
GAGAGCGATCTGTGGCCCCAATTTTTATGGTATATGAATAGCAAAAAGATTCCAGTTTTTCTTATCAATGCAAGATTATCTCAATCTTCGTTTAATGGATATAGGCGATTTAGCACAATATTTACCCCTCTTTTTTGCATGTTTGAAAAGATCATGGTTCAGACAGATATGGACAAAGAGAGATTCTTAAAAATAGGAGTTCCAGAAAATAGAGTTGTTGTAACTGGAAATATTAAATTTGATCAGCCAATACCTTCAAAAGATACTATCCGTCAATCATTAGAGTTGCTTGGCAATCTTAACAATTTTGATAAAAGATATATCATTGCTGGCAGCACCCATGAGGGAGAGGAAGAGATTATTGCATCTGTTTTTAAAGATTTGAAAAAAAATTTAGATTTTTGCAATATCAACTTTATTATAGTTCCAAGAGATCCAACAAGAGCATCAGATATTAATAAAATGTTTAATGCAAAAGGCTTTAAAAGCAGGCGTTTAAGCGATAAAAAAGGATCAATAGCTGAAATTGATGTTGTGGTTGTTGATAAGATGGGGATTTTAGCAAGCCTCTATTCAATTTGTGATATTGCCTTTGTTGGTGGCTCTCTTGTCCATTTTAGAGGGCATAACCCTTTAGAGCCAGCACTTTTTTCAAAGCCTGTAATTTTTGGCAACCATATTGAAGATTTTAAAGAGGTTTCAGAGGCTATGCTATCAAATAGAGCGGCTTTTATGGTTAAAAATAGAGATGAGCTTTTTGAAAATATGGTCATCTTGCTAAATAATAGAGATTTGGCAAAAACAATGGGGGCAAATGGCAGAAAACTTATTTTTAATGGAAAAGGGGCAGTTGAAAAGATATTATCTCTTATCCCAAATTAAAAAATGGCTCATAAAGATTTTAGATAGACTTATAAAAATCTCTGATGAAGATTTTAGTGTTAATCAACCATTTTATTTGAAGATTACTAAATACTTTTTGTTTGTTTTATCAACTATTTATGGTGCTGTTGTCTCTTTGCGTCTATGGCTCTATGAAAAAGATATTTTTAAGAGAAAAAAAGTCCCATGTTTTGTCATCTCGATTGGCAATATTATTGCTGGAGGAAGCGGTAAAACACCAATGGCAATTTACATGGCAGAGCTACTAAAATCAATGGGATTTAATCCTGTTGTTATAAGTCGTGGGTATGGGGGAGATTTAAATAAAAGAGAGGTAAAAACTGATGATTCCAATATGGCAATAGCTGGTTCTGCTATTTCTGTGGTTGTGGGAGATGGGATTAATCTATTTGAACTCCCTGAAGCTGTTGGAGATGAACCTTTTATGATGGCATCAAGGCTCTCATTTGCAGTTATTGTTGGAAAAGATCGTTTTGAGGCTGCCATGATGGCACTAAATAGACTTAAAAATATTGATGTCATAATTCTTGATGATGGATTTCAGCATATTCAGCTAAAAAGAGACCTTGATATAGTGCTTATGGATTATAATCGCCCTTTTGGCAATGGGCATCTTTTGCCAGTTGGAAGGCTTAGAGAGTCCCCTAAAAGGGCACTTGAGCGGGCAGATGTAGTAATATTTACAAGGTATCCTGATGATGATTTAAAAAATTTTGATATAAGCCATCTTAAAAAGGTAGCTAATTGTCAAGGCAAAGTTAAAAAAAGTTTTGTAACAAAGCATAGACCTTTTTTACACTCTTTTATAAGTCAAAATAGGGCTTCTTCTATAAAAATTGAATCTTTAAAAGGGAGAAAAGGGTGCCTATTTTCAGCCATTGCTGATAATCTATCTTTTAGAAAAACTGCCCAAAATTTAGGCATATCAGTAAAAGCACATCTTGAATTTAATGACCATCACATGTATAAGAGCGGGGAAATTTTAAGGATTGTTGAGACGTATCGTAAAACTGGTGCTAATTTAATGGTTACAACAGAAAAAGATTGGGCAAGATTGGGGTGTGCTACTTTTCAATTTTTAAACAATCTATGGTCAATGGATTTGGCTGTGATTGGTATTGAAATCGATTTTTTAAATAGTTCAGATGATTTTAAAGAGTTTATAAGCAATTTATTGCTAAATAAGTAATAATAATTAGGATATTTTTGAGTGAAAGACGAGATTATATACCATATTTTAACCTTAATTATGAATCTACTTGGACTTATCCCTCGCAGAGTTGGAAAGTTTTTAGGCGATGTTTTAGGGCTTATATGGTTTAAAATTGATAAACGCCACAGAGAGATAACACTTGAAAATATATCTCTATCTTTAGGGACAAAATCAAACGCTAAAAATAGATTGACCAAAATAGATGAGCTGATTTTAGCAAAACAGATATTTAAAAATATTGCTGGAATGCTCTTTGAGCTCGGTTGGGCATATAGGCTTAAAAAAGAAGAGCTACCTAAATATTTTACTTTAAAAGGGGTTGAAAACTTAAAAAAAGCACACGAGAAAGGCAAAGGAGTTCTGCTTCTTCTTGCTCATATAGGCAATTGGGAGCTTCTTGTTGCCTCAATTGCACTTACTGGTTATAAATCTTCTGCTATATACAGAAAACTTGATTTTACACCTTTAGAGAGGCTCATTCTTGAGATGAGGCAGAAATATGGAACTGTTATGATTCCCTTAAGAGGAGCAAGTAAGCAGATTGACAAGCTACTTGCCAATCAAGAGATTGTTGGCACACTTATAGATCAAGGTGTTGACTGGTATAAGGGTGTTTTTGTTGATTTTTTTGGCAGACCAGCCTGCACAAATAGTGGTGTTGCATCTTTAGTTTTAAAAACTGATGCCCCTGTTGTACCTGCCTATATTATCCGTGATGGTTATATTAACCATATTATGCACTTTGAGCCTGAAATCACGCTTGTTAGAACAGGAGATAGGATAAAAGATATTGAGATTAATACTCAAAATTACACATCAGCAGTAGAATCACTCATAAGACAACACCCTGATCAGTGGTTTTGGGTTCATAACAGGTGGAAAGTCAAAAACTACTCTCTTTTAAATCATGCACAACATGCAAAATAAGATAACTTACAATAAATCAAAATCGAAAATTTTAATAAGGGCTGCAAACTGGATAGGTGATGCCATAATGACCACCCCTGTTATTAGAGCCATCAGAAAAAACTATCCTGATGCCCATATAACTCTGCTTGCAAAACCTTGGGTAATTCCTGTTTTTGATAATAATCCCTACATTGATGAGGTTATGGTTTATCAAAGCGGGGGGCGACACGCTAAAGGGTTTGGAACAATTAGACTTTCTAAAGATATACGCAAAAAAAGATTTGATATTGCAATTCTTATGCAAAACGCATTTGAGGCTGCCCTAATCACCTTTTTAGGCTCAGTTCCAGTTCGCATTGGATACAACACAGATGGGCGGACACTGCTTTTAAACCCATCAATAAAATTAGATAAAAGACTTAAAAAAGGTCATCTGATTGACTATTACATAGGAATTTTAAAAGGTGCTGGGCTTTATGATGCTGGTAGAGAGCTTGATCTGTTTATATCTGATATAGAAAAAGTTGAAGCTATTAAGATTATTGAGAGTTATGGAATAAACATAAAAACAGATCATGTTATTGGGATAAATCCAGGTGCTACTGGCGGAACAGCAAAAAGGTGGTTTCCTGAAAGGTATGCAGAACTGGCAAAAAGGTTATCTGAAAAATTTAAGACAAAAATATTGATATTTGGCTCCTCTTCTGATTACGAGCTTGGAGAAACCATTAAACAAGATGTCTGCATAAACCTTGCTGGTAAAACTACGCTCAGGCAGGCGTTTGCTCTTATGGAAAAATGCGATCTCTTTATAACCAACGATTCTGGACTTATGCACGCAGCAGCAGCACTGCACACCAAGCAGATTGCAATTGTTGGCTCAACAGATCATATCGCAACCTCACCCTCAAGCCCAAACAGCGTTATGATACGAGTTCCTGTTCCATGCAGTCCATGTCTTAAAGTTCATTGTCCTAAAGATAAAAGCGATACAGATTACCATGTTTGTATGAATAAAATCACTTTAGATATGGTTATAGAAAAGTGCGAATATGCTTTAAAAAAATCGTATAAAAAGAGATAACCAAAGATGAAAATATTAATTATAAAGCCAAGTGCTTTTGGCGATATTGTCCACACACTTCCATTTTTAAATGCACTTAAAAGAGGTTATCCAGATGCCAAAATCGATTGGGTTGTAGCAGAGGGGCTTCATAAGTTTCTTGAAGGACATGCTATGATTAACAGGTTGTGGATAATCAAAAAAGATAGATGGAAGAGGTTAAATTATCTTAAAAAGAGCTTTAAAGAGATAAAAGAGCTTATATTTGGTTTTAAAAAAGAGCGATACGATGTGGCGGTTGATCTCTCTGGAATACTAAGAAGCGGGCTTATTACATTTGCATCTGGTGCAGCTATAAAACTTGGATTTAAAGAGTCAGACGAAGGAAGCCCCTTTTTTTATTCGCACAAAATTAAGGGAGATATGGGTATTCATGCAATTGATCGCTATCTAAAACTTGCTAAAGCCCTTAGATGCCCCACTGATATTGTTGCCTATCCATTTGCACCATTTGATGAAAATCCTGAAATTTTAAAAGAGCTTCCACAAGAGTATGCTGTTATCTCGCCATCTGCTGGAAAACCTGCAAATCAGTGGCACGCATCACGATTTGGAGAGGTTGCATCTATGCTATCAATCCCGTCAGTTGTGATTAGCGGCTCTTCGCCTTTAGACATATCAACTGCAAAAGAGGTTGTAGCAAATTCAAACAACATGGCTATCTCTATTGCTGGAAAAACTGACTTAAAAGAGTTGATCCCTATAATCAGAAAAGCAAAATATTTTATCACAAATGACACGGGTCCCATGCACATTGCAGCAGCAGTTAATGTGCCTGTGTTTGCTATTTTTGGTCCAGCAAATCCAAAAAGAACAGGACCTTATGGCAAGATACATACTGTTATCCAAAAAAAATTGGCGTGCAGCCCATGTTACTGCTGGAAGCCCTGCTCTCACTGGAGCTGCATGAATGGTATTACTGCAAAAGATGTTTTTAATGCTATACATTTCTAAAAATTTAGCTTAAACAAAAAGCAAACAGATATTTCAAATAGTGTAAAAAAAGATATTTAGAAACAAACAAGAGGGTTTAAAATATTGCCTCAATTTATAATAGATATAAAAACTATTTACAAAGAGTTGAACATAGCTGACAGGATACTTCTTAGTCTTGTTGCTTTGACTTTTTTTAGTTTTCCAATTGGCACAGCCCCTCCTTTGATATTAATCATAACAGCTTTTATTGTGTTTTTGTTTTCAGGGAGATCTAAAAGTATTAAAAAATCATGGCAAAATAAGGGGGTTATGGGAATTCTATCTGAAGATTGGATATTGCCATTAACACTTTTTATTGCTCTTCCATGGATTGGGCTTTTGTATGTTCCTGAAATTTCAGATGTTAGTATGGATTATGCAAGAAAAACCCACTACTGGCTCTACGCCTTTGTTATGGCTCTTCTCCCTTTAGAGAAACGGGCTATATCGTTGGTTGTTAAAGCATTTCTTGCGGGTCTTTTTGTAAACACTCTCTTTGCATTTGTGCAGTTTGCAGGATTTGCACCAATGCCAGCTCCAAGCGGGATTCAAGGGTATTTTGGCTTTGGCGTTATTTATAGTGCTCTATCAATATATCTTGTTGCAGCTATTTTAATGTCATCTTTTTTCTTTAAATCTTCCAACACTTTTGGAGTCAAAGCACTTAACATCTTTCTTATATTTATATTTTTATTTCACATCTCAATCATGGACGGCAGAAATGGTTATGTAACCTTTTTTGTCTTATCCCCTTTTGTTGCCATAAATATAATTGGCAGATTTGATTTAAAAAAGGTGCTGATAATCTGCACACTTTTTCTTATCTGCATGTCTTTCTCACCTGTGCTTAAACATCGTGTTATCAGCACATTTGAAAACATAAAAAATAATAAAGAGATAATTTTAGAGAACACTTGGGAAAATAAGATTATTGATATTCTTCCACGATTCTATCTTCTTAGCTCTGCGGTTGATATTTTTCTTGACCACCCAATTATAGGTGCTGGAACTGGTGGATATAGATACTACACAAGTCAAGGGGGCAAAATTGCTCAAAGCCACCCGCACAGCAACATACTTTATATGGGGGTGAGCTTTGGCGTTGTTGGTATATTTTCCTACCTATGGCTTTGCTGGGTGATGTTTAAAAAATCGTGGAGGTGCAAAGATGAGATTCAAGGCTATTTTGCACTATCAATATTGCTTGTTATCTTTATTAGTGGCTTTTTTAACTCACAGATAATTGACTCTGGTCCTGCCCTATTTTTCTCTTTAGGGTATGGATTTTTAAACCACATGAAAGCTCTTAAATTATAACCCACTGGAAATAAAGACAAATGGATAAAATCTCAGTCTATATAATAGCTTATAATCAAGAAGATAAAATAGAGGCAGCTTTAAAAAGCGTGCAGTGGGCTGATGAGATTGTTGTTGCAGACTCATTTAGCACTGATAGAACAGTTTTGATTGCAAAAGAGCATGGTGCAAAGGTTGTGCAGATTTTATTTAATGGTTTTGGAGATTTACGAAATCAAGCAATTGCAGCCTGCTCAAATGAGTGGATATTTAGCCTTGATTCAGATGAGAGATGCACCAAAGAGGCTCAAGAGGAGATACTATCTATTGTATTAAAAGCTGCCAATAATAGTGATTCACCTCACGATTTATACTATGTTCCAAGAAAAAATTTTTTTATGGGGCAGTGGGTTCGCCATTCAGGTTACTATCCAGATTACAGGCAGCCTCAGCTATTTAAAAAAGGGACACTTGTTTTTAAGTCTGATCCTGTTCATGAGAGGTATGAGATAGTTAGCAAAAAAGGGGCTGGTTACATGAAATCAGCAATACATCAAATTCCATACAAAAACCTTGAGGAGATGATAGAAAAAAAAAATCGCTACTCCACACTTGGGGCAAAAAAACTTCTATTAGAAAAAGAAGATAAATCTAAATTTAGCAGCCGAGATGTTCCAAAATCAACCATGTCAACAGCACTTATTCACGGAATTTGGTCGTTTATTAGAACCTATCTAATTAAATTGGGTTTTTTAGATGGCTGGGCTGGCTTTGTGATTGCTTTAGGAAACTTTGAAGAGACATTTTATAAGTACGCAAAATTTTATATAGCTGATAATTTAAATCAAACCACTTTTAAGGATTAATAAAAAAAAACAATATGACACAGAATAAAAGCGAAAATAGAGCCAGTAAAAATCAAAATAACAAAATTAGAAATATTGCAATTATAGCCCATGTTGATCACGGCAAAACGACCCTTGTTGATGCTATGTTTAAACAAAGCGGGGTCTTTAGAGAAGGCAAACAGATTGATGACAGGGTGATGGACTCTATGGACCTTGAAAAAGAGCGTGGGATAACCATCTCTGCAAAAAATTGCTCTGTTGTGATTGATGGCATTAAGGTAAATATTCTTGACACCCCTGGTCATGCTGATTTTGGTGCTGAGGTGGAGCGAGCACTCTCAATGGTTGATGGTGCAATACTGCTTGTTGATGCATCTGAAGGTCCTCTTCCTCAGACCCGTTTTGTCTTAAAAAAGGCACTTGCTGCTGGTTTAAGAATTATTGTTGTTATAAATAAAATTGATCGTGCTGATGCCAGAGTATCAGAGGTTTTAGATGAGATATATGATCTATTCATAGACCTTGATGCAACTGATGATCAGATAGATTTTCCTGTGCTCTATGCTGTTGGAAAAAATGGAATAGCAAAAGACTCATTAACTGATGAAGATGTTGATCTAACACCACTTTTTAAAACCATAATTGATAAAATTCCAGCCCCCTATTTTGACCCTAAAGAGCCTTTTCAGATGCTTATATCTGATCTTGGACATTCAGACTACACGGGTCGCCTTGCAATTGGAAAGATCGCTAATGGTAATGTCAGCTCAAAAGATGAGCTTGTTTTAATCGATAGAGATGAAAAGCCAGTTAAGCTAAAGGTCTCAAGCCTTCAAACCTATGAGGGACCAGCACTTTGCCCTGCCACATTGGTTGAGGCTGGAGATATTGCTGTAATTTCAGGAACTGATAGCTTTGAAATAGGTGATACTATATGCACCAAAGATTTTCCAAAGCCTCTGCCACGAATAACTGTTGATGAGCCTACTGTATCAATGCTCTTTACAATATCAGACTCCCCATTTTCAGGGCTTGAGGGAAAATATGTGCAATCAAGCAGAATACGCGAAAGGCTTGAAAAAGAGGCATTGGCAAATGTTGCAATCTCTTTAAGAGAGAGTGCTGAAAGAGATTCGTTTGTGGTTCAAGGCAGAGGTGAGTTTCAGATGGCAATTTTGGTTGAGACCATGAGGCGTGAAGGGTTTGAGCTTTGTGTTGGGCGACCCGAAGTTATCTATAAAACTGGGGCAAACGGAGAGAAAACAGAGCCAATTGAGCATCTATTTATTGATTGTGATGAGGAGTTTACAGGTATTGTTACAGAAAAGTTATCCATGAAAAAGGGGCGGCTCACTAAACTTGTAAATAAGCGTGGCAGGGCAAATATGGAGTTTTCCATTCCATCACGCTCACTTATTGGGTATAGAGATGAGTTTTTGACAGATACCAAAGGAACTGGCATTATGAACTCTATATTTGGTGGGTATGAGCCATTTAGAGGAGAGTTTCCAACCAGAAGAACAGGTTCACTTGTAAGCGACCGCAAAGGCAAGGGTGTTCCCTATGCTCTTTACAACCTTGAGCCAAGAGGAAGATTGATGATTGTCCCTGGCACCCCAGTCTATGAGGGAATGATAGTTGGAGAGCACAGCAAAGAGAATGATCTTGATGTAAATCCATGTAAAGAGAAAAAGCTGACAAACATGAGAGCATCAGGCAAAGATGAGAGCACAATCTGCTCACCTATAAAGCCGCTAACTTTAGAGAGAGCTTTAAATTTTGTTAATCCTGACGAGCTTGTTGAGGTTACCCCTTTAAGTATAAGAGTTAGAAAACGGGTATTATCAAAGCAGAAGCGGTATAGTGGTAAGTGATTTAATTGGTTGGACGATTGGAGTTGTTATTAAAATTAGAGACGCACTCTAAAATGCGTCTCTAAGATAATTTGTAATTATGCCAAATAGTTAGAGCTTATCATAGGGAAAGAACCCCTTTGGCACTCCATTTATCATATTAAGTGTTGGTCTATGAAAATTCCCGCTATCATAGATATGTCGCAAAAGGGCATCGCGGGCAGAAGGCTCTGCAAGATGGGCAATTGCAACAGCGTGTTCTGTAATGCTCAATCCCCTTGGATCAAAAGCACCATATTCTGTTACGATAATAACAGGATCAGCGGCTATTGCAGTGGTTGTTATCCCCTCAGGGCACTTATCTACAATCTTTGATAGACCTTTTGATGTGGTTGATTTCATTGCAATAATTGGCACCCCACCTGGTGATAGATAAGCTCCTCTTAAAAAATCAGCTTGCCCTCCTACACCGCTATAAATTTTTCTTGCATGAAGCGAGTCTGCCCAGATATTTCCATGCAGATCAACCCCAATTGCACTATTGATAGCAACCATTTTAGGGTGTCTTGCAATATTGATAATGCTGTTTGTCCTATCTGACGGTCGGCTCTGAACTGAGCTGTTATAATCAAGCCAGTTGTATCCGCCCCTGTTGCCTGAAAGAAATATTGTGGCAATTGAAAATGGGTTATTTAAATGTTTATTAGTAACAATACCCTTTTCAACCAAAATACGCATAGCATCTGCAAAAAGCTCTGTTCGTATTCCTAAATCTTTAACCCCTTTTTTTATAATAGCCTGAGTAACAGCCTCTGGCACCTCTCCAATACCATATTGAAGTGTAGAGCCATCTTGAATGTAAAGATGTGCAATTAGATCAGCAATTCTCATGGCAAGCTCGTCAGGTTTTTTCACAGGGCTGACAGGCAGATCGTAGTCAACATCAAAAATATAATCAATAGCATCTTCAGGGATAGTTGCACCAAGCACAAAAGGCATTCTATCGTTTCTTTCAGCGATTACAATTCCGCCTCGCTCTTTTACGCATCTAACAGCCTCTGCAACACCCTCAACAGTAGTGCCAAGGCTGTAGTTTCCGCCATTGTCAGGTCCTGATACTGAAATCATAGCAACATTTGGCTTAATAAAGTGGTATAGCTGTCTTGGAATGTCAGACAGGTGCATCAACTGGTAACGTGCTAACCCACTGTTTACAGCACTTCGAGAGTGGTGTCCATTAAATATAACTCTATGGGTGATACGTTGACACACCTTTTCATCAAAAATTGCCCCAACATCTCCCAATAGAAGAACGCTCAATATCTCAATATCTTTTATTGACTCATCTGCTGCAATCTGCCTTAAAAATATTTGCGGTGTTGCAGCATTACCAGAGCAGTATATTTTGCTACCTGATTTAAGAGTCGCTGAATTAATAATCTCTTCAATATTTTTAATAATTATCATTTTGATATGTACCGTTATAGTTTATTAATGTTAGGGTAGAACTAATTTCCAATAGTAACCAAATGGGTCATTTTGGTTTGTGTATTTTTCAAGATAGATAGGGATTTTAGTCCCAAACACATCAATACATGGCATGGTAATATCAAAGTTGTTCTCAAGTATTGCACAGCCATCACTCTCTTTTGCTGTACCGCAAATATTAGATGGCTCTTGGTTTGTTGTCTCCCAATCTGTGGGGATACCGCAAGGTGTTGGAAACATGATCCAGCAATCTATATTTGAAGGTTTGGCATAGGTTATAACTTGGGCACAGACAGGAGGCTCTTCGCAACTAATATTAATGCCACATGCAGCAGGGTTATTTTTACAAAACTCAACCCCTTTTTGATAACCAGCCTCATAATCATTATCTGGCAGATCAGTTGGCTGATCACCATAAATCAGCTCAACTTCAGATTCAGATAGGGCAATGTTGTAGATACGCAAATCATCAATATCGCCATTTAAATTTTGCGATACACTAAAACAGCCACCGACACAATCTTGGTCTTGTCCAAGAACTACACCGTTTGGTGCTGTACTTATCGCTTTATTTGAAATTGATATTTCTCCAACTTTTTTATCATCAACATAAATTATTGCTTTATCATCTTGCCTTATAAAAGCTACAAAATGCCACTCATTATCTTGTAATTCAATGTTAGCATCAAAATCTATGTAAGTTGAACCTTTAATGTCAATATTTAAATCGCTATCACTTTTATTGTATGCAAGGTTAAACTCATTATCCTCAATAGAGTTTGCAACTCCAAATATGTTATTAATATCAGAGTTCATAGCATCAAATTTTACCCAACAGGTAATGGTAAAATCCAAAAGGTTATCCATTATATTATGGTCTAATGAAATAGATTGCGTATCAACAATTTTATAAGCACTATTATGATTACCAAATCTATCTTCTGTTAAAGTTGCACCATTAACAGTGCCATGATTTTCATTCCCACTTTGATCATTAGCATTTCCATTAAATGTATAGTAGGCAATAAGCCCTCCGTTACCTAAATCTGCATAAACCAAACCAGAAAAAATTATCAAAAACAGTGATAAAACGATGCTAATAATAGAAACCCTTTTCATTTTTATTTAATACCTCCATATAAAATGTTTTAATTTGTAGAAAAATAGAGAACACCTCTATATCCATTGGCAATATAGAGTCCATCTTTTTCTATGATTATATTGTTGTTTGCTGCATATAAATTACTATTTGAGAGTGTAGCCACCTCATTTAACACTCCACCAGAAACATCAACAACCTTTATCTCACTGCTGTTCCAATATGGCGGTAAAATTTCAGCATAACCATAACGCCAATATGGATAATAAAATCGAGATGTTAGAACAATTCTGCCTTTATCTGCCTTTACTGGTGAAAAGCTTCCTTTTAGAGTATAGCTATTTATAATATTTAGATGTATAAAATCTATTTCATAAATTTTAGTCTCTTCATCTTTTACTGAAACAAGATAGATAGCCTTTTCATCACAGACAACTTCAGAATCCCCATAGCTCTCTAAGTCAAAAAAGGCTGTTGTATCAAGAACTGCGTTATCGCCCCCAAGTTCAAGAGCATTAATACGTAATCCTTGAGGATTTGCTGCTTGCACGCTTTTTTCATAATCGTATGGATATGGGTAATAGTAATCTCTATATGTTTCAATAGTAATTAGGCGTGTGGAGTTAAAAATTGCCTTTGGCGTGCCGGGAATTGATAATTCTTGCAGCTCTTTTGGAGAGTCTATATTAGAGCAGTCATACTGCTTTAGTGTTGTTTTTATTAGATAATCATAGTTTGGGTATCCATCATCAGTAATTTCACCATCTTCTTGAGTCTCATACTTAGGATAGTAGTATTGACTTACAGCAAAATAGAGCTTCTGATTAGAGACTATTGGCTCAGATGTTGCCCAATTTGAAGTATCTCCAATTTTCACAACATCTCCCATAGCCATTGTTTTTTGATCAAATAGCCTAAATGCTGCTGAACTCCATGAAAAGATCACCCCAAAACCATCTTTATCAATAAATAGTTCTGGATAAATTAGCCCTGAATCTTTTATTGCATCTGGCTTAGTAAAATCAAATTGACCATCAACAGAGTCAGAAGCATCTTTACTGTCATAACGCATAAACTCAGATGTTCCACTAAGATAAAAATCACCACCAACTGCAAATATGCTCTTTGCTCCATTAGCGTTAGATGGTGTGCTATTTTCATAAAGAGTAATCTTTTCAACATTGTATGAGAGCCTAAGTTCGCCAACCACAACTGGTTTGGTATTTAGCGAAATATTTATGGTGTTTAGTGCAGTATCGCCAATGCTCAATGCAATATTTTCTAAACTATTTTCAGAGCTAAACTCGTCTGCTTGTGCTCCTCTTTGAACATTAAAGCTCGCCTTAACAAAATCATCTTGCGTAAATGAACTCCAGCTATCATCAACCCGAACAACTTCAAGACCAGAGTAGCTTGCATCTGAATAGTAACTTATTGGAAACATTATAATACCAGACTCTTTATTTAAATAAAAACCTCTATCATCTTCAACTGCTACTGAGTATGTGTAATCAGATATATTAGATAGAGGCGTTACCCTATCAAGAAGAGTTGGATTTAGTGGGTCTTTAACAGAGAATAGTGCAAGCGAGACCCTTCTTTTTCCGTCAGAGTCATCATATCCAAGTGCAATCAGCCTATCTTTATAAAAACGGATATATTCAGACCAGCCGGGCACCTCAAGCTCTCCAACTATTTTAGGGGCACTGTGATCAGAAATATCTACAACCCAAAGTGGGTCTTTTCTCTCATAGGTTACAATATAGGCTCTATCTTCGGTAAAAGTAGCAGCAAAAAGCTCCTCTTTTGGAGCAATACTATCAACTGAACCTATCTCTTTTCCTGATTTAACATCAAATACTTTAAGGAAACTCCCCTTTTCTATATTTTGATCGCGATAGATTGCAAAAAGGGAGTTGCCAGAGATATTGACATGATATTCAGATGGAACTCTACCAGAAATTTTTATTTGAGCTGTTTTTGTAAGTGGATCACTTTGATTAAGATCAAAAAGATTTAAAATAGTGCTCTCCCAATTTACCCTTGCAATCTGAACTAAATAGTCATTGCTTAAATATATCTCTGAATCATACCCCTCAAGGGTTTTCTTAGATAGCAACATAGGAGTCTGAGGATTTGATAGATCAATAGCCACCACAACTGAACCATTATAACCAAACTCATCAACCACATCTACGCTGTATGGATAGTAATAAAATGGGTCTGTACCAGTTATAAAAAGTCTGTTACCCAACCTTTTAGATGCAATGTAGTTAATGTTATCATAAGCCTGTTCTGCCACCTTTTTAATATCACTGCCTTGAACATAAAAGATTTTTAGCACCACTGCAGAACTATCTTGGTCGCTTATCTGCTCCAAAAGAGTTACATAGTCTCCATTGATATAAATATCTAATGGTCTGTTATCTAAAGGCTCTGAATAGATAAGAGCTGGAGAGGCTGGATTGGCAATATCAACAACCTGAAACTTTGAGGCACTTGCATTTGCGTAGAATATTTTGCCATTAGATATTTTATAGATGTCTGGCTTTTCAACTTGAGATGGCTCTTCATTATCTTTATCAGGTTGAGGCGATGGAGGAGGAGTTGGCTCAAGGCTGCCATCTTCTGCAACTGGATAGTATCTATCGTTAATCTGGTCAGTTACAAATTGTGTTTGTCCTGTAATCCTCTGATTTGGCTCAGTTATTATAGATGTTACTGCACTATCAAGCCAGTTGTCAGGATTTAAGGGATCGCCCCCATTTTTTACAACCACAGCAGCAAAGACAAAATCAGATAGATCATTATCTTCTCCAATGTTTTGGCTATCTGTAAGCGGGGTAAAATCTATTGATGATAATGTAGCCCAACTACCAGCCTTTATGCAGCTGTAGGTTGAAACCATTGAAATTTGGTTTTTCCACACCAAATTTTTTGGGTCTTTGTTTTGCATGTTAAGTGAAAAGATGCTCTCTTTCAAAAATGCTTTAGATTCTAAATATGCAATAATGTAGAGATCAGCAGCGTCAAAATCTCTTGTAAAGCGTCCAGAAATTGTGCCCAAAAGTTTTGTCTTGTCTGTGAGCTGCACTCCAAACTTTATATCTCTATCTTGTTGTGCATAGCTTCTCTCTGGAAGAAAGAGCATAGATAGAAGCAGTGCTGCCATCAAAAAAAAGTAGATGAGAGATTTTAATCCATCGTGCCTGCTGCTTTTTTCATAATCATAGATGATATTTGAATCTTCATTGTATAAGTCTTTCATCTTTATCCCCCTTTCCTAATCTTTAATTTAAAATTTTTATCTATTAATGTTTCACTAAAGCATATTTCATTCCACGTAACTAATAATTTTTAAATTTTTGTAATCACTAAAATTTAAAAAAGTTATTTTTATTGATTAAGATCAAGGTTTTTCTTTTGAATATGGCTTATATTAAGCCTCAAATGGTTTAATTAAGTAGATGCTAATCCCTAAAATTAACATAAGGAGGTCAAGATATGAAATGCCCAGGTCAAGATACACAATATTGGAATAAAGATGCCATATTTGAGATGCACTGCCCTGAATGCGGTGCAAAGATGGAGTTTTTTAAAGATGACACCTCAAGATTATGCAGAGGCTGCGGCAAACGAGTTGTCAATCCAAACATGGATTTTGGTTGTGCTGCCTATTGCCAGTATGCAGAGCAGTGTATTGGAACGCTGCCCCAAGAGTTTATAAAAGAGAGAGAAGACCTCCTAAAAGATAGGGTAGCTGTAGAGATGAAGCGATATTTTAAATCTGATTTTAGGCGGATTGGTCATGCTATGAGGGTTGCACGATATAGCGAACAGATAGCAAAAGATGAGATGAGTAAAAATTTTGAGCAAAAGATCACTGGTTCAACTGGTGCAAATTTGGCTGTTATTCTATCTTCTGCCTATCTGCATGACATTGGCATAAAAGAGTCAGAGAGAAAATACAACTCCAATGCCCCAAAATATCAAGAGCTTGAAGGTCCTCCAATTGCAAGGGCAATTCTTGAAAAACTTGGAGCAAAACAAGCGTTAATTGATGAGGTGTGCGATATTGTAGGGCATCACCACCACCCTAAAGATGTTGAGACCCTTAATTTTAAAGTTCTTTATGATGCTGATCTTATAACCAATCTTGAAGAGGATCAAAAAGAGAAGATAGATAAAAACGAGGAGCCAATATCCAAAGAGAGGCTTGAGCGAATTATTGCAAAATCATTTTTAACAGAATCAGGACGAAAAAGAGCAGAAGGCATATTGCTATAAAAAGATAACTAAAAATGGCAAATAGAAATTAAAATTTTTAAGGAGATATAGTCATGATAATAAAA
Organism: Desulfamplus sp.; assembly: GCA_015232465.1. GTDB lineage: Bacteria > Desulfobacterota > Desulfobacteria > Desulfobacterales > Desulfobacteraceae > Desulfamplus. Next base: position 3,113 of record JADFZO010000057.1, on the reverse strand, counting down.
AGAAAAATTCTTGAGATAGATGAGAATCGTTGCAATGGCTGCGGAAATTGCGTTGTTGCTTGTGCTGAGGGTGCAATACAAATAATTGATGGCAAGGCAAAGATTGTTAAAGATCAATATTGCGATGGACTTGGTGCATGTATTGGAGATTGCCCTGAAGATGCACTTAAAATTATTGAAAGAGAGGCTGAGGAGTTTGATGAGAGTGCTGTTGAAGATTATCTAAAAGGGCTTGAAAAAAACAAAAGTGGTTTAAGTCCAACAAATCCTGATGATGCAAAATCTCAAACTTTAGGGTGTGGCTGCCCATCAACTCATCTTAAAATTTTTGAGCCAGCTCCATGCTCTTGCTCTGATGCCAATAAGCCTGCAAGTTTAAATGTGGCATCTTCTTCTTCTAATCAGTCAACTTTAGGACATTGGCCTGTTCAGATACGCCTTGTTCCAGCAAATGCACCGTTTTTAAAAGGGGCTGATCTTTTGGTTGCTGCTGATTGCGTTCCAGTTGCATACCCTTCATTTCATCAAGACTTTTTAAAAGGAAAGGTTGTGATGGTTGGCTGTCCTAAATTTGATGATGTTGACTCATACATTGCCAAATTTGCAGATATTTTTAAAACTGCGAACATAAAGAGCGTTACAGTCTTAATTATGGAAGTTCCATGCTGTTCTTCTCTTCCAATGATGGTGAAAAAAGGGGCTGATATTGCAGGTGTTACACTGCCTATAAATACAGTTGTGATAAGCCCGCAAGGCAAAATTATTGGTTAAATTATCTCAAATACTGAGTAGCCCTTTTCATCAAAGAGCTTTTTTGCATGTCTTTGCATAAAAATAGATATTGCATCAGACTCATTTTTATCAATATTTTCTGCCATGCTTTTCATAAAAATTGAGTTATTGATTAAAAAATGGGTTATGCCAAGCTCTTTAAAAAAGGGCTTTACACCATCGCTACTTTTGATTGAGCTTATCATCTCGTAAAACATCTTTACTGTATTGCCTGAGTCTGGAATATATTTTCTATCGCAATAGTAACCGCGTCCCCCAAGATAGAAAAATAGAACAGTGGCATCAGGCAAAAGATTTTTATTAATATACTGCATAGCAGGATACTCATAACGAAAAGATGCAATATATTCATCTTTGCCAATTTTACCTGAAATATATTGCAGAGGTTTTACAACTTTAAACTGCTCTATAAAATATCCAGTAGTTGATATGATAAGGTAAATACCACTTACAATTATAATTAAATAGGCAACAATAAATTTTAGAGACCCTCGATTTTGTAGTGTCTCTACCAAATTTTTTAACCCATAAATTGATAAAATAACAAGCGGCGGAATTGATGGGGAAAAGTAGCGTATTCTCAAGACAGTGCTAAAAAATGCAAAGGCAAAAAATAGAGCTGCAAAAGCAAGCAGAACCTTTTTTTCATAATCGTAAGGCTCTTTTTTTTTGTTAAAAGGGATAAATGCAAATATGGAAAATATGAGCAAAAGAGGAGATAATCTGCCATCAAAATATTTAGGGTTATTATCCTCTCCTTGAAAAAATACCCTAATTGGCAGAAGTGCCATCTCCCACCAGCTCTCTTCGTGTAACAATTTTCTGTAACCCAACACTCCTAAGCCACCTGCCCCACTATCTTGTGTAAACTTAGATATAACGCACTCTGTTTCAATCTTAGGATTAAAAACAGAGTTATAAAATGGGTGTAGAGGATTTTTTGTCCACTTATAGTTTCGCACCATCCATGGTGAGAAGATTATCAAAGCAGATAGAACAAATATAACTGTCCAAGCAACAGGTTTTATACTGTGATTTAATCTATTTTTATCTTCTGAATTATCTTTACTAAGTCGTGAATATAAAAATGGGACAAACATGGATATAAGAAAAAGTGTTATTAAGCCATTATATTTTGTCCCCATTGCTAAACCGCAAGCAGCACCAGCAACTAAAATATATTTTAGCTTAAAGCCAGTTTCAACCCATTTTAAAACAGCCAACAGAGATGCAGTGGAAAAAAAGATAAGCCCAAGATCAACATAAACCGTAATGCTCAACTTTATGATAATGGGTATTGAAAGAAACAGAAGAGAGCCAAGAAGTGCGTAGTTTCTATTCAACCTTTTATTAAGGTATTGAAAGATTAAAAAAGCTGTCAAAACCGCAAATGAAAAGTGGATAAATTTAGGGGCAATATCAGAGCCAAAATATAGAGATACCATATATAACATATCAAGATTCATGGGGTAGTATGAAAAGATTATACAGGGTAACTCAATAATTTCACCAGCCTGAAGATAGAGTTTTGGAATTGCGAGGTGGTGAGTTAGTGAATCTCGATCAACAGGCGGGACAGATGCCAGAAGGGTTATCATTAAAATTATAGCTATAATAGATGTGCATAAATTCCCTATTATAGCTATAATTTTAATTTTATTATTATTGAACATATCTAAAAGAGACCCTCTCAAAGCCCAAATGCTACTTTCAGGCAAAACATTGACATTTAGCTTTTTGATTGCTCTGTTTTTTGTCTTTTCAGAGTGGATTGTGCTTGCTGCTTTTAGTATTCTTTTTGCTGTGTTTACCTCTCCGCTTTTGCATGGGTTTATCCTTACTGCAATATTCTTTTTAGGGCATTGGAGCAAATATCTATACATATACTCTGTAAACACCAAAGAGATTATATTAAAAAAGATTCTAATATTGCTATATTATGTTGTGCCAAATTTAGAGATATTAAATTATCGTGGTCCAGCTCTTTACAATGAGATTATTGAGCCATCTCTTATGTTTAAGAGCATTTTGCTCTCATGCTCCTGGAGCTTAACAGCACTTTTAGGGGCAGTGTTGATATTTGGGGCAAGAAGATTATTATAATCTCAATTTTTAAACATCGCGGTCCATAGATTTGACAACTTTTTAAAAGTTGTCAAATCTTTAAGAGAATAGGTATAAACAATTGAATTCCACCCACAACAAAAACTGCTTTGTCTTTTTTCTGCTCACCCTCTTTATCCTTATTATATACAGCAACACATTTAACTCATCATGGCATTTTGACGATAATGGGAATGTTTATGGCAATGAAAAACTTC
>JADFZO010000056.1 GCA_015232465.1 Desulfamplus sp. | reverse complement strand
ACAATTTCACTGGGGTAAAGAGTCGATTGACTATGTTTTTTTTCTTCTTTCATACTATCATCTACACGATAAAAGAGGTCTGTGATAAATAACTCTGTCGTCATAGGATTGTCTCCTGAAAAGATGTTCAATAAAGGGATAGGTACGGTACCTTTCTTTATCTGGAGAAATCCCATGATTTAATCAATTCATCAACTTTGAAACTAGCACCACTAGGTATTAGCACCCTTAAGATTGTCTAAAAAACCTGATTTTAGAGCCTTTACGTCCTGCGATTTGATTAATCTGTTGACCTTATGGTAAATATTGCCGTCTCCTTTTAGATAGTTCTCTGCCAACTCTTTAGATGTTTCAAGTCCTTTGATTCCTCCATTCACAGCTTTACCATAAGCAAAATCAATTGTTTTTAATAGGTTGCTCTCAGCTACATCTGTCTGCCCGTTTTTATCCTGCTCATTTTTATCTTCTGATTTATGAAATTGTTCTGACATACTGCCCTCCTTATTTTTTTCTGGTTTGGTTGATATTAACTCTAAATGTAGCACTACCTTTAACAAAAATCCATGATATTTGTTTACTTATTAAACAAAACTAAAACCAATCCATTAATTACGCTTCAACCAGTAATCTGACTAATTTGGTCAAAATATAATAGAGATATGTTCCATTAGACGTAACGCCAATTGTATTTTTTTAAAATTTATTTCTGAAACAATAAAGACATGCTAAGAGCCACTTGACAGCCAATGGCATATTACCATATAACCATCTCAACATTGCTCACAAACCTCTAAATACTGAGAAGGTGCAACATGATCTACGATAGCAAAGTCGAAAATCACTATCTGCTTAAAGCGATTGAAACAATAAAAAGACAGATCATCATTATTTCCCATGACTACAAAATTCTTGCTTCCAACTGTAACCCAAACAGAGAGTATTTTTTAAATAGAAACAGTAAAGAAGGAGAGATATGTTACCATGCTCTCTTTAAATTTGACTCTCCATGCCAAAATTGCCCTGCTACTGAAGTCAAAAAAACTGGAAAGCCATCTTTAAAACGTATTGTAATAGATGATGATATAAACTGTAATTCAAACAGCAACATCTGCTCATGCCTTTACGCATATCCAATGGCTGCCTCTGACAGTGATGTGGGTATTGAGGAAGATGCGATTGTTGTGCTTGATTTTGATCTGCCATCTCTGTTTACATGCGATGAAAAAAGAGTAACCTCTGATGCGTTTTTACGCAACCTCATAAACAGTGCCGCTGATGGGGTTATTGCTTCAGATATGAAGGGTAAAATCATAATTTTTAATAAAGCTGCCACAGAAATATCTGGTTATTCAAGGCAGGAGGCTATTGAGTCATTAAATATAAGAGATATTTATCCACCTGGTGATGCTCAAAAAATAATGAAAAAGATGAGAAGTAACGAGTATGGAGGCAAAGGGCTTCTTAAGGCATATAAACAGGTGGCAGTAAGAAAAGATGGAACAGTAACTCCAATAATACTAAACGCATCTATTGTTTATGAGGGGGATAAAGAGGTTGCAAGTATTGGCTTTTTCCATGATCTGCGTGAGGCAAAGCGTCTTGAAGCTGAGATTGAGAAGATGCAGATTCAGCTACTTCAAGCAGAGAAGATGTCATCACTTGGCAAACTTGCGGCTGGTGTTGCCCATCAACTCAACAACCCATTAGGTGGGATCACCCTTTTTACCCAATTAATGCTTGAGGAGTATGATTTAAGCAGTGATGCAAAAGATGATCTATTAAAAATCCAAAGAGATGCTGAAAGGTGTAGTGCAATTGTAAAGGAGCTTTTAGAGTTTGCCCGTCAAACAAAAAGAGAGCTAAAACTTCAAAATATAAACAAAATTGTAGGAAGAACGCTCTTTTTGCTTCGTAATCAGTCTATTTTTCAAAATATTAAAATTATTGAAAATTACGATCCAGCTATTCCAGAAATTTTAGTAGATATTCAGCAGCTTAACCATGTTTTTATGAATATTATCTTAAATGCAGCAGATGCAATGGAGGGAAGCGGCTCACTTGAGATTAAAACCTTTTTAAATGGTAATGATAACATGGTGCACATCACAATTTCAGATACAGGTCATGGCATTCCAGATTCAATCCTTCCAAATATTTTTGAGCCTTTTTTCACAACAAAAGAGGAGGGAAAAGGGACTGGTCTTGGACTGAGTATGGCGTATGGAATTGTTGAGAGCCATCAAGGAAAAATTACTGCTGAGAATAAGCATGAAGGTGGCTCTATATTTCACATAAATCTGCCTTTAAAAAAAGAGGATGAAGAGTCTAAAAGTTGAGGCTTGTATTTTTCTTGACTTACAAAGCAATAAATATTAAATTCAGGGATTTTTTTAATACTACTTAAATCCATATTAACAGCAATTTTTAAGGTTTTAATTTAATATAAGTTAGGCAAAAAGTTTATGTTTGACAACCTAAGTGATAAGCTAAATTCTGTCTTTAAAAAACTCAAAGGGCATGGAGTTCTTACTGAAAAGAATATAGAGGAGGGGCTAAAGCAGGTTAGACTCGCACTTCTTGAGGCTGATGTTAATTACAAGGTTGCAAAAAATGTTATAGCAGATATAAAAGAGCGTGCATTGGGTCAAGATGTGATGGATAGCTTGACCCCGGGTCAACAGATAATTAAAATTGTCTATGATGAGTTTACCAAAATGATGGGTGATGCTCATCAAGGTCTTAACTTTGATAAAGGCAGTTATGGCGCTATTATGCTTGTTGGTTTGCAAGGATCAGGTAAGACCACAACTGCTGGAAAACTTGCACTATTTTTAAGAAAAAGTGGAAAAAAACCCTATCTTGTGCCTGTTGATGTCTATCGCCCAGCAGCTATTGAGCAGTTACAAAAACTTGGAACTCAGTTAGATGTTCCAGTCTTTCCATCTACAACAGCGATGCAGCCTGTTGATATTTGCAGTGAGGCTCTTAAAGTAGCTATTAACAGTGGGTGTGATACCCTGATTTTTGATACCGCTGGCAGGCTTCATGTTGATGAAGAGCTAATGACAGAACTTGAGGTGATAAAAAAGCGGGTAAAGCCATCAGAAATCTTGCTTGTTGCTGATGCCATGACGGGTCAAGATGCTGTAAATATTGCCCAATCGTTTGATAGCCGTCTTGATCTAAATGGTGTTATTTTAACCAAAATGGACGGAGATGCCAGAGGCGGTGCTGCTCTATCTATTAAGGCAGTAACTGGAAAACCTCTTAAATTTATTGGTGTTGGTGAAAAGACAACTGCTTTAGAGCCATTTCACCCTGATAGAATGGCATCAAGAATTTTAGGAATGGGAGATACACTCTCATTTATTGAAAAGGCTCAAGAGGCAGTTGATATAAAAAAGGCTGAAGAGCTTGAAAAGAGACTTAGAAAAAACCAATTCACCCTTGAAGATTTTATGGAGCAGATAAGCTCTGTAAGAAAGATGGGTTCTTTAAAGGAGCTTATCGGAATGCTTCCGGGTGTTAATAAAAAGATGCTTAATGATATGAACATTGATGAAAAAGAGTTTGTAAGAATTGAAGCTATCATTTGTTCTATGACCCCAACTGAGAGGCGGGATCACAATATCATTAAGGGGAGTAGAAAAAAGAGAATTGCACTTGGAAGTGGAACATCAGTTCAAGATGTGAATAAACTTCTTAAAAGTTACACTCAAACCATGAAAGTTGTGAAAAAATTTAATAAAGGCGGGCTTCGTTCTTTAAAGAACATGCTGCCGTTTTAAGGAGAAAAAAAGTAAGATGTCAGTAAAAATAAGATTAGCACGAGGTGGAGCAAAAAAGAAACCTTTTTACAGAATTGTAGCAGCTACTGTTGAATCCCCAAGAGATGGCAAGTTTTTAGAAACACTTGGAACTTACAACCCAATGGTTGAACCTGCTGCAATTACATTAAAAAATGAGAGAATTAAATATTGGCTTGGTGTGGGTGCACAACCCACAACTACCGTAAAGAGTATTTTAAAACGGGAAGGGTTAAACTCTAATCCTGCCTAAATAGTACTCTATATACCCACATTCTCAACCCCCCAATATTAAGGAGATGGATCTATGAAAGAGCTGATTGAATACATTGCAAAGGCACTGGTTGACAATCCTAATGAGGTAGAGGTTTCAGAAGTTGAGGGAAGTAAAACTTCAGTATTGGAGCTTAAAGTGGCAAAAGAGGACTTGGGAAAGGTGATCGGAAAGCAGGGCAGATCAGCCAGAGCTATGAGAACTATTCTTAGTGCTGCATCTGCAAAGCTAAAAAAACGTACTGTTCTGGAGATCGTGGAGTAGTGGCGTATAAAGGAGTTGAAGAGGTTATAACAATTGGAGAGGTTACTGGAGTTCATGGTGTAAAAGGGTACATTAAAATAAAATCTTTTGCTCAATCCTATTCAGTATTCTCTTCTGGTATTAGTTTTTTTATAGGAGTCTATAAAGAAAATAGCGGTAAGTGGTATAAATTAATAGAGGCAACCCCGCATAAAAAGGGGCTTATTGCCCTATTTGAAGGGGTAGATCGAAACATGGCAGAGAGCCTTATTGGCAAGATGCTCTCTATCGCTAAAAGCAGCCTTCCTGAGCTTGAAGAAGATACATATTACTGGGAGGAGCTAAAAGGTCTTAAGGTAACTGATGTTGATGTAGGCTACCTTGGGTTGCTTGATCATGTAATAGCAACTGGAAGTAATGATGTCTTTGTTGTTAAATCTGACATAGAGTCAAACAGCGAGATACTTATTCCAGCACTCTCATGGGTTGTGCTTTCAGTTAATATTGATCAAGGCGAAATGGTGGTTGATCTCCCTTCTGGTTTAACAAACTTAAAATGAGATTTACAGTATTAACTCTGTTTCCTGAGCTGATAGATACCTTTTTTAGTCACGGAATGGTTGGTCGTGCCATAGCAAATGGCATTATTTTTGGCACTACCATAAATATCAGAGATTTTGCATTTAATAGACATAACAGCGTTGATGATAGACCTTATGGTGGTGGCTGCGGTATGGTTATGAGACCCGAGCCGCTTGCTCTTGCCATCAAAGAGGCAAAACTATCATCTCCAGAGTCAAAAGTAATCCTTATGTCTCCTCAAGGAGAAACTTTTGATCAAAAGATAGCTTGCCAATTAGCCTCTGCAATGCAGGGGCTAATTTTTGTCTGCGGAAGGTATGAGGGGATTGATGAGAGGGTGGTTGCTCAATTTGTTGATGAGGAGCTATCTATCGGAGATTATGTAATGACTGGCGGTGAGCTTGCATCTATGGTCATTATGGACTCTGTTATTAGGCTTTTGCCGGGTGTTCTTGGAGGCAGCGAGTCTGCTCAGATGGACTCATTTATAAATGGACGGCTTGAACATGCCCACTACACAAGACCCCCTGTTTTTGATGAAATTGCAGTGCCAGATATACTTGTTGGTGGAAACCACAAAAAGATTGAAGAGTGGAGAGAGGCATCATCGCTTAAACGGACTTTTCTTAAACGCCCCGATCTTTTTGAAAAAGATGGCTGCTCTGATCAAGAAAAAAAGTTGTTAAAGCAGTGGCGTTGTGAACTAAAAGGGTGGATTGAAAAACTTGAGACACTCATCAATCAATCTTAAAAAATAGGCTGATATTTAAACGGATAAAAAACTAACTTGACCAATAGCCCTTTTGATAATTTATACGTTGCTCTTGTTCACTACCCTGTTTTGAATAAAAGGGGTAAAAACATTGCATCAGCCCTTACAACTATTGATATGCACGACATTGCAAGAGCCTCTATTACATTTGGAGTTCGTGGATTTTATGTTGTAACTCCCTTGATGGATCAGCAGGTGCTTGCACATGAGGTTATTCAACATTGGACTGAAGGGATTGGAGGAGAGTTAAACCCATTTAGAAAGAGAGCTTTAGATTTAATACGTGTTGTCTCAACATTTGAAGATGCAATTATGGAGATAACTCAAGAGCGGGCGGAGCCAGTAATAACGGTTGCTACAAGTGCTGCTAAACATGAACATAAAAATGGGCGAACCATCACCACAAGAGAGTTTGCCAATAAACTTAATAGCAAAGATTCACATCTTATTGCATTTGGCACAGCTTGGGGAATCTCTGAGGAGTTTATCCAAAATTGCGATTTTATGTTAGAGCCAGTTTATGGGGTAACTGGTTACAATCATCTCTCTGTTCGTTCAGCAGTATCTATTATTTTGGATAGAATATGCAAAAGAGATATGTAGTTTCAATTAAATAATAATTTGTATGTAATAATTTGTATGGAGGATAAAATATAATGGATGTAATTAAGCAGTTAGAGTTAGAGCAGATGCGTCTTGATCTGCCAGATTTTAAAGCTGGGGATACAATCAAGGTTCATGTTAAGATAAGCGAAGGGGAAAAAGAGCGTATTCAGGCTTTTCAGGGTGTTGTAATCAAAAAGAGCAGAGGGCTTTCAAGTAGCCGTTTTACAGTAAGAAAAATATCAGGTGGCGTTGGGGTTGAAAGAATTTTTCCTATGAATTCACCAGCAATTGATAAGATTGAGGTCATAAGCAGGGGGCGAGTTCGTAGATCAAGAATATATTACCTTAGAAACCTACGTGGCAAAGCTGCCAGAATTAAAGAGAGACTTAATTTACAGTCTTAAATTAATCTATATGGATAAAATTTTGTAGGGGTCTATCTATATTTTTTATTTATTGATCTAACCCCTACTTGGTGGTTTTTATTATGATACTTCCTATGTGGTCATTTGAAGATAAGGCTATATCAAAAGGTTATAAATATATTGTTGGCGTTGATGAGGCAGGCAGAGGTCCACTTGCGGGACCTGTAGTATCAGCGGCTGTTATACTTGCTCGTAACTTTTCATGTGAGGGGCTTACTGACTCTAAGCTGCTAACACCTTTAAAAAGAGAGAAATTCTACTCAATAATAACAGAAGAGGCGGTTGCATATTCAACTGGAGTTGCCACAACTGAAGAGATTGAAAATATCAATGTCTTACAGGCATCGCTCCTATCCATGAAACGGGCAGTTGATAACTTATCAACATCTTCTGATAAAAAAATATCGGCTGACTATATTCTTGTTGATGGTATATTTCCTATTCAAAGTGATACAATCGCTCAAGAGCCTATTATTCATGGAGACTCTCGCTCTATCTCAATTGCTGCAGCATCTATTATTGCTAAAGTTACAAGAGATAGAATAATGGGAGAGCTTCATCTTCAATACCCCTGTTATGGATTTGATAAACACAAAGGCTACCCAACGAAACTGCATAAAGAGGCAATTGCACTTTATGGACCATCACCAGTTCACAGAAAGGGCTTTAGGGGGGTAAAAGAGTTCTTAAAATGAGATTTGGACAACAAGCTGAAGAGGCTGCTGCCCTATATCTTGAAAAACATGGCTACAAGATACTTCAAAGAAACTACAGAACAAGGCTTGCAGAGATTGACATCATTGCCCTGCACAAAGCCTTGTCATCAACAGATACCAACTTAAATGCTATAAACTCTCAAGATAACCAAACTGTAGATACCTTAGTTTTTATTGAGGTAAAGGCAAGAAGTTCTACACGTTATGGTCTGCCCTCTGAAGCTGTCTCTATATCAAAACAAAAAAAGATAGTATCAGCAGCACTGCAATACATAAAAGAGCATGGGTTTAACGATACTAAAATCAGATTTGATGTTATGAGCATTCTTGTTGACAATGGTCAATATAAGATTGAGATTATAGATAATGCATTTCAAGGGTGTTGATTTGTAGTAGTTTTAACTATTGTCTCGTCTGAGAGCCTGTCAAAGACCTTAATTTCAGGATTTGCCTCGTTGGACTCTGCCCACCTAATAAATCGCCCTCTATCTATTTTAAGCTCCATGATCTCCTGCGTAATCTTTGGCTTTAGTCTGACTATACTCTTTTCTATCTTCTCAAGTTTAATCTCTAAATCTCTTTTTTGCTGATTATTGGCTTTTAACTCCTCAACTGCCCTATCCATCTCATCTTTGAGCACCTCTAAATCAACATTTTTTTCTTGACTATCTATATTTATCTCTTGGCTCAACTTAACAAAATTTGATTTGATCTGATCATAGCTGCCTTTTATCTTCACCATTTTTTTAAATAGCTCTTTTATACTTTGCGAAATAACCTCTTTTTCTAAAATAAGATCATCAAGCTCTTTTTGGGCTTTATTAATTTGACGATTTATCTCAATCAACTTTAGAGCAATATGCTCCTCACACCCCACATTGATATAACAAGGCTCTGTGATATTGCTCCCTATTCGTGTAGCTTTAACCCCCATTTTGGCAAAAATTTTTGATGCAACCACCCTTCCTGCTGACACATTACACTCGCCGCTAATAATTATTGTTGAGTCAATAATCTCATGTTCAACAAAAACATCACCAAATGCCTCAATTCGTGAATTGTGGATATATTTTGCCCGAACACTGCCTTGAGTCTTGATTTTGCTGCCTATAATACCAACATCAACCGATATATCCCCAATTGATGATACAGTTGCCCCGCGTATCTCCACTGCCTTTATCTGCCCCGCATTTACAGGATATGCACCAGTCAATACCCCTGAGACATTTAAACTTGCATAGGGATCAATCTGACCAAAACGTATATCAGCATCTGCAATCACATTTACAACAGGAAAAATATAGAGCTTAGACTCAATTGATAGTCCAGGATACCCGCTTTGAACAGATATAGCTCTTAAACCATCTTCAGATAGAGCGACCCAGCAGCCGCAACGTAGTAAAAAAGATGAATCGCCATCTTTTAGTTGCGAAATTTTACCAAAAATATCTATCAATTTAATCTCAATGTTGGCAGATTTAACTTGAGCCAGCGTCTTATCTCTTTTAATGGTGCTATCGCTAACAGTTGGTAAATTAACACTATCACCAATATTCCCAACAATATCACCAAATTGATACTCAGCCCCTTGGCTACATTTATACTCTCCAACTGCTGCTAAAAATAGATCATCTTTGCGATCAATGTGGCTTTGCAAAATAGCATCACTTAGAATGCCGTTTACAACCCCCTTTTTTCTCAACTCTGATTTTATTAAAATTGGGGTTATTGGCTTTTGTTTTTTCTTCTCCAACGATTTTTCTTCTTGATTATTTAAATCTTCTGACCCATTTAAATCTGGTGGTGATGGTAAAATCTTAATCCAAGCCTCCATCTTATCTTCAGAGAGTGTAACATTAATAGCTTGATTCTCTTCAGGCTCTTTTTTCTCTTCTACTACTTTATCACCACTTTTTGACCCTTTTTGAGCTATAAGTGCAAGTTGCTCTTTTAAGATAATCTGCTGCTGATCTTTAGTTAATATGCCAGATTCAACCAGCATATCTCCAACCATCTTTTTACCCTGTTTTGTGCGAAAAATGCTCTCTTGCTTTAACAGTGCATCTTTAACCTGCTCAGATGTTGCATACCCCTTTTTTACTGCAATGTATCCAAACAGAAGGCTATTTTTTCTTATTGCATCTAATGATGGGGCTATGTTGTTCTCAATTGTTTTCACTATTTTTCATGTCTTTTAGATTTTGATATTAGATTAATCATCATACCTAATACCTTTTTGCGATTGAGCCTGAATTGCTGTAATTGCAACTGTATTTACAATATCTGTAACTGTACAGCCACGACTCAGATCGTTTACAGGGTATCGAAGCCCTTGAAGAACAGGACCAACAGCAACAGCACCAGATGATCTCTGAACAGCTTTGTAGGTGTTATTGCCAGTATTGAGATCTGGAAAGATAAAGATCGTTGCAGCACCAGCAACTTGGCTATTTGGAAGTTTGGTCTTTGCAACTGAAGCGTCAACTGCTGCATCGTATTGAATTGGACCTTCAATTTTAAGATTGAGCAAGAGTTTATAAGCCTTTTGACGTGCAATTTCTGCTGCCTGACGAACCTTATCAACATCTTTGCCTTTTCCTGACGAGCCAGTTGAGTATGAGAGCATTGCCACAACTGGCTCAATATCAAATACAGCCGCAGTTTGAGCAGAAGTTATTGCAATCTCAGCAAGCTCCTCAGCATTTGGCTCTGGATTTATTGCACAATCTCCATAAACCAAAACACGATCTTCAAGACACATAAACATAACACTTGAGACAATAGAGCAGTCTGGTTTTGTGCTTAAAATCTGAAGAGCGGGTCTTATTGTGGCTGCTGTGCTGTGAATAGAGCCTGATACCATTCCATCTGCGTGACCCGCAAAGATCATCATGGTTGCATACTCATTCACCTCTTTCATCATATCATGGGCATATTCAGGGGTTATGCCCTTATGCTCCCTTAGAGCGTAATAGGTCTGGATATACTCATCAAAAAATTCAGACTTGGGCGGATTTATGATATTAACAGAGTCCATACGAAGCCCAAACTCCTTAATCTTTTTATAAATAGTATCTTGATTGCCAAGCAGAGTAATATCAACAACCTCACGGCGAAGCAGAATCTCTGAAGCCCTTAAAATACGCTCCTCTTCCCCCTCTGGAAGAACAATGTGCTGACGATTTGCCCGTGCACGCTGTATTAATTCAAGCTCAAACATCTTAGGGGTTCTGATTGTGGTGCGTGTTGTGATTACCTTTTGTGCAAGTTTTTTTGTATTAACATGCTTTTCAAATGTTGCAAGGATTCTTGTGATTTTGCGTTTATCAAATGGCGAAATTCCAGCATGAAGATTATTAACCTTAGTGGCTGCTGGAAAGGTGTTATCTTGAACACTAACTATTGGAAGAGTATCTGCAAAGCCATTTATAAGCTCTGCAACAGATGGAGAGGGAACCAATCCGCCAGTTAGCAAAAGCCCTGCAATATTTTTACGAGAGCTTGATAAAGCAGATGCAATACAGGCAACAATAACATCTGCTCTATCTCCTGAAGTTATGATCAAATCTCCATGCTCAATTCTTGGCAGAATATTTCTAAGCTGCATTGCAGCAACATTAAAACCATGAACATGGCGGTTAAGGTGATTTTTACCCCACAATACAGTGCCATCAAGCTCTTTTGCAATTTCGATTATTGTTGGGCGAGAGAGTGAAGGCTCTTCAGCAATTGCATAGATAAGAAGAGGATCACCTGTTTGGCTATCTGTAAGGTTATTGAGGCTATCAGATAGCCTCTTTATTATCTCTTTTCCAACCAAAGGCTCAACCCTTGTTATGATAATCCCAATACATCTGCCCTTTCGTCTTCTTAACGAGGCTAATGCTATCTCAACTGACTGCACAGTCTCATCAACAGTTTTACGATGACCACTTGCAACAAGCAGAACAGAGCTTGATAGATTTTTGCTTATCTCTGCATTAATATCAAACTCAAAAGATGAAGCTGCACTAATTGAGTCTGTCCCTTCGCAAACAATAAAATCGCACCTCTCTTTAAGCTGATTATATTTATTTATAATTGTTTCAATAACTTCGCCTTGTCTGCCGTGAGATGCAAGCTCAGTTGCCTCCTCTGCTGTAATGCCATACATCAGATTGATAGGAAATTTGAGATCAAAGTATGTTGATATTAATGTAATATCTTTATCAACATCATCACTCTCTTGAACAATGGGGCGAAAAAAGCCCACTCTGTTCATCTTTCTTAAAAGAAGCTCCATAACACCAATTGTTATTACTGTTTTGCCGCTTCTTGGACCTGTTGCTGTTATATATATGTTGTTTGCCATATCTTATTTTAAAGGTGCTATGTTGCTTTTAAGGGCTAATCGCACTCTTTTTATTCTCCTTAATTTTTTATATTTTTTAACTTTTTTGTTCCACACTTTTGGCAAAGGGCAAAATCTTCTCTAAAATAACCTTGGTAATCATGTAGGTTGGTTTAATCCCCTCTTTGCCCATTGCACCAGCAGCAAGAGTGCTTCCACTCTTTAAGGGGTTGTCAGATGCGTAATAGGCATATCTAACCTTTGTATTTGATGGAATATTTCCCTTTATAATTGAAGCATTTATAGCTTTATGATAATGCCCCCCTTCCATCTCAAGCCCCACAGCCTTCCAATCTGACATAAACATTGTAAGAACATCTTTATTTTGCAAAGATGTTCCAAGTACTGTTGCCATAGGTCCAACATAGACCCTAACCTCTGAATCAAAATCTTTAGCACTAAGCTCATTATCAAATAGATAGTTATCAGATGTCCCTTCACAAACATGGGCAGTTGCAAGCATTATATCGCCTTTATCTCCCGGCAAGATTCCAGCTTTTCCCATAATTGAGATAGAGCCATCTTTTAAAGCCTTTTTCTGCCCGTTCTGCTCAAATGCCTTTAATAGCTGCTCCATTGCCTCAAAAGCCTGAGCACCAAAAGCGTAATCCATAACCAATATTAGCGGTTTATCTTTTATATTTATTAGGTCAATATTTAGTTCAGGGTGAAACTCAATATCACCAATAAGGGCAGTATCAATAAGCTGACAGTCAATATTTGCACCAGATTGATCAGGTATAAGATAGAGACCACGCTTTAGTGCAAACTCCAATATTTGGCTACTCTTATCTTTAAGTGCTGCACAAAATGCGTAAATATCTTTGGTATCAACATTAGCCTTAAGAGAAGATTTAGTTGCTGCGTAGCCATAGATAAGATTAACTACGCTGTGAAGATTTGCACTTATGATGTGTAAAGCTCGATGGTGCAAATTACGGCTAAAAATCTCATGATCAACTTTTGATGCCCAAAGTTTTCCATATCTTTGATGCCCAATTATACTCATAAGCGAGGGGGTAAAGTAGATGACTAAGGCATCATCTCTTGATTGTTGATCTCTTTGCAGCCTCTTTCCAAGATGGTAGATTAACGAAAATAGACCATTGCTGCTCTGATGCTCAAAACGATTTTGCTCTAAATACTCATAAAACTCTCTTGTCTCATGGTATGGTCTTCCAAGTATTATGCTCATGTTCCATATTGCAGAATCAAGCTCCTCTGAGCTCAACGCATCAGTTCTATTTACAACCTTCTCAAGTTTACTCCACTCTGCCCTTATATTGCCATAATCATCGTGCATTCGCTTAAATATCTTTTTAGCCTCAATATTTAAAAAGGTCATGTGAGTAACTATATCGTAAATCTCACTTATGCCTCTTGAGATTATCAAGCAAAGCTCATTGTTATTAATTCTGTAACATTTTCTTCTTCTTTTTAAAGGCTCAATCTTAAGAAAAGGGGTGTTGTCAAACTGATCTTCATCAGTCAAAATTATTTTGGTTGCCTGTTCAATGCCTTGAGGCAGACGATCAATTACATATTCAAGCCCCTTTAGCTCAACAACCCTTGGATCGTTCATAGTGCCATATATCTCAGGGCTAAGTTCTCGCAGGCAGTTTTCAAGAGCTTTACCAAATCGACCAGAGGGTCGATAAAAGCCTCTGATTGCAAGAGACTCTGTTATTGTCTTAAACTCTCTTATGGCACTTCTTGCTCGTTGCGACTGGGTCAACTCAAGCATGGTCTCTCCTTATTTTTGATGATTACCAGCAAATTGTTCTATATTCATGGTGCATAAATAGCATAATTGAAATTGTTTGCAAAATATTTACAATCCCAAATCGCTTATAATCCCCAAATAACAACCCTTTTTTGCCCAAGTTGAACTGCCATCTACAAACCTTAAACTCTGTAGTAATTCAAACTTCCTCTCCCCAAACCCTCTCAAACCCCAAAGATACCACAACATATTTTCTTAATCGCAAATCTTTATATTTTTTCTCAAGAGCATCGCCATATTTAGTAACTTGAGCTTTTGCCTCACTCATAGCAATCTGCATTTGGGGAATTGATTTTAACTGATCAACTGTCAAATTTTTTGCCTGTTCACTGCTTATTTTCGCCTCTTTAAGCGGCACAAACCTAAACTCAATAAGCATATCAAAAATTTTATACTGCCTCATCTCTGAACGGATAATCATATTTAGATCAGCATACCCACGACCCGCAACCCGTTCTGAATCCATTATAAAAAGGGTGTCATTATAAAGAAGAGTCAAAAACGCTGTTTTAAGAGTCAACTCATTTGCCCATCGGTAATCACGGCTACTCAACACCTTGAAGTATTTAGTCTCTACAAACTCGCAAAGGGATAAAATATCGCAAGTTTTATAAAATTCACTTGCCAAATAGAGTCCGCTGTCTCTCATTGTGGGTTCTGGCAGAAGCATTCAAGGTTCTGTCAATCCCAAAACTTCCTGAAAAAGATTTGACAGCTTTAAATAGGGTTTTGAGTGGTCCAGACTCATAAACCAATGCCTCATAAAAATTTTTGCCAGCATTATCAGCCATTTGGGCTTGAGGATTCATCATTATCTCATTGGCAAAGTTGTCGTATTCGTCAATCAAAAGATAGACCCTGTTTGGTGTTTTCTGGACAATATCAAGAAGAGAACTTAACGAGCTTATTGCATTTTCAGGCTCAATTTCAATTGTTCTGTCAAGCAGTTCTGAATATTTAACAGCAAAAGATTTTATGGTGCTGTTTATATGACTGTGCAAAGATTTCTGAATATCCAAAGCTACTCCCATTGGATTGACAAGAGAAAAATCCCATTTCAGGATAAAGTAAGAGTTTCTAAGCGGTGTAGGACTCTTTCCAATTTCAAGATGCCCAAATAGATGCTCAAACTCATCTTTTTTTGCAACATCGTAGTAATTTTAAAGCATGGAAAGCAAAAGGCTTTTACCAAATCGGCGGGGACGGATAAAAAGTTGGGATTTTGCACCTTCAAGCAGATAAATCTTATCTGTTCGGTCAACGTAAAAATATCCTTCTGTTACAATACTTCTAAAATCATTGATTCCATAAGCAAATTTCATGATCTATCTCTCCCTATTTTTAAAAGTTTGCAAAGCATATTTACATTCCCCAAACAAAAACCTTTTTTGCCCAAGTGGATAGTATCAATAAATTAGCATAATTGCATTTGGTTGAAAAATAGTTTAAAGTCATATACTAAGTTTTATACGTTAATGATTTTTTTAAGGAGAAAAACAACAATGAAACAGGGATTATCTGAAATAATTTGTATAATTGATAGATCAGGCTCTATGGAAACCATTAAAAATGACGCTATTGGAGGATTTAACACATTTCTTGAAGAGCAAAAAAAAGTGCCTGGTGAGGCTACGCTAACCTATATTCAATTTGATGATGAATATGAGGTTGTCCATGAAAATAAGCCATTGCAAAATGTTGAACCAATTAACGATAAAGTTTATATGCCAAGGGGCACAACTGCACTGCTTGATGCAATAGGCAAAACCATAGATTCAACAGGCAAACGTTTAGCAAATATGCCAGAAAAAAATAGACCAGAAAAAGTTATTGTATCTATTTTGACAGATGGAGAAGAAAACGCAAGTTGTCAATATGATCTTGCAAAAATAAAGGATATGATTACGCATCAAAAAGAGAAATATTCATGGGAATTTATCTTTTTGGCAGCTAATCAAGACGCTTTTGCTGAAGCTGAAAAAATCGGAATAGATACTAAAGATGCTTTTAATTTTGCAGCAACAGGACAAGGTGTTAGAGAGGCTTATGTAGATATGAGCGATTCTGTAACTTTTATGCGTAAGAGAAAAGAATAATGATTAGCTGGCACTCTCAATGATAAATAATATATTAATAAACTACAAAACAGTTAATGATAATAAATCCCTTGTCCTAACAATATCAGGCGATTTTCTGATTGATAACCTTGAAACTCTCTCATTTCAAGAGGTGATTAAAAAGATAGAGTCTCTGCCTAATCTCGTAGATGTTAGCTTTGATCTCGTTGAACTTCAAGAGTGGGACAGCTCCATTCTCACTTTTTTAAACCACATCAAATTATACTGCCTAAGCCACAACATCGCCTTTATTAAAGATTCTCTACCTAAAGGTGTAGAGCGAGTTCTTAATCTTGCAGAAGCTGTGCCTGAGCGTAAAGGGGTAAGAAAAACAGAAGCCCAAAGCTCATTTTTTGCAGATATTGGAGATAGAGCAGTCAAGTTTACAACCTCTGCAAAAGATATGCTTGATTTTATCGGCGAGGTTACAGTTGCCTTTACACGCCTGATATTTGGCAGATATAAAATCAGAGGCTCAATATTGATGCCAATTATTCGCGAGTGCAGCGTTGGTGCTCTTCCAATTGTATCGCTTATAAGCTGCCTTGTTGGGCTGATTCTTGCATTTGTTGGGGCGGTTCAGCTTGTGATGTTTGGTGCTCAAATTTATGTGGCAAGCCTTGTTGGAATTGCAATGATTCGGGTTATGGGTGCTGTTATGGCTGGAGTTATCATGGCTGGCAGAACTGGTGCTGCATTTGCGGCTCAACTTGGAACTATGCAGGTAAATGAGGAGATTGATGCACTAAAAACACTTGGCATATCACCTGTTGAATTTTTAGTTGTTCCAAGGGTTCTTGCCCTATCTATAATAATGCCGATGCTCTGCGTTTATGCTGATTTGATGGGAGTATTGGGCGGTATGATTGTTGGAATATTCTTGCTTGATCTAAATTTTATGGAATACTACAACATGACAAGAGATTCAGTATCTTTAAACAGCTTTTGGATTGGAGTTTTCCAAAGTTTTGTTTTTGGCGTGCTTGTGGCTCTTGCAGGCTGCCTTAGAGGAATGCAGTGCAAGCGTAGTGCCTCTGCTGTTGGTGAGGCTGCAACATCTGCTGTGGTTACAGCAATTGTCTCTATTGTTGTTGCAACTGCTATAATTACAGTTTTGTGTAATGTTTTGGGGATTTAGAAATTGGATAAAAAAGCTCATATCACTGTTGAAAATCTCACTATGGCTTATGGAAGCGTGGTGGTGCAGCAAAATCTTGATTTTACTGTTAATAAGGGTGATATTTTTATAATAATGGGTGGCAGTGGTTGCGGAAAAAGCACGCTTTTAAAGCATCTTGTGGGGCTGCAAAAGCCAGCAAATGGGGATATTATTTACAATGTGCTCTCTAAAAATAGCTCTTTAGAGCAAAAGAGCAGCCAAAAAGAGATAAATTTTTGGAGTGCCACAGAAAAAGAGCAACGGCTGCTGATGAAAAATTTTGGTATTTTATATCAAAGCGGAGCGTTATGGAGTTCAATGACGCTTGCTGAAAATATTGCTCTGCCGTTAGAGGCTTACACCAATTTGAGTGCATCTCAAATAATGGAGCTTGCATCATTAAAACTTGCACTTGTTGGGCTTGCTGGATTTGAGGGGTATTACCCCTCTGAAATAAGTGGAGGAATGAGAAAAAGGGCGGCTCTTGCTCGTGCAATGGCTCTTGACCCAGATTTTCTTTTTTTTGATGAACCATCAGCAGGTCTTGATCCTGTGAGTGCAAGGCTTTTAGATGATCTGATCTTAGAGTTAAAAGAGAGCTTTGGCTCTACAATTGTGGTTGTAACCCATGAGCTTGCAAGCATATTTGCTATTGGTACAAACTCTGTATTTCTTGATCCAGTAACTAAAACTATGATAGCTAACGGTAACCCCAAAGAGCTTTTAGAGAGTTCAAAAGATGAGAGGGTTATCAATTTTCTTACGCGTGGAGAGGGTAGATTATGAGTAAAAAGCCTGATAATGTTCTGATTGGCGGCTTTGTTGCAGGGGCTGTTGCACTTGTTGTTGTGGTTATTATGGTTTTGGGGTCTGGCTCTCTGCTTGAGGATAAAAACCTTTTTGTGCTTCATTTTAAGGGGTCAGTAAAAGGTCTTGCTGTTGGTGCTCCAGTTGTGCTGCGTGGCGTAAAGGTTGGCTCTGTAAAAGAGATTAGGATTAGTGCAACCTCAAACAGTCGTGATTTTTCTATACCTGTGCTAATAGAGATTGGTAAAGATTTTATGATTATGCCTAATAACTCCAAATCAGAGAGCTTAAGCAGCTCGCAAAAAGAAGATTCAAGCCACATAGCCTCTGATATTACTGCTGATAATCTATCTTTGGAGCAGCATCTTAAAGGGCTTATTGATCAAGGGCTTAGGGCACAGCTTGAGATGCAGAGCATTGTAACAGGACAACTGCTTGTTGGGCTTGATTTTCACCCAGAAAAACCTGCAAGATTATCAGGTGAACCATCACAATATCCAGAAATACCAACAATTCAGACAGAGCTTGAGGAGATTGCACAAAAGATCAAACAGGTTCCAATTGAAGAGATGTTCAATAAGCTCTTTTCAATTATAAGCAGTGTTGATAAATCTTTTAACCCTGAATCAATTGGGCAACTGCTCACATCATTATCTCTTACCCTTCAAAGCCTTAACAAAATATCTGACAGCTTAGATGAACACCTTCCAGCTATTGCTGCTGATATACAGGCAACTATTAAAAACTCAAAGCTGCTGGTGCAAAATGCAAACAATCAAGTAACAACAATAGCTGAGTCACTAAACAGCTCCATTGAAGATACTCAAAACCTTGTCAGCATAGCAAGATTTCATATTGAAACAACTGGTGAGTCTATAAACCAAACATTGAGTAACACAAATAGACTTATCACAGATATTAATAGTGAGGTTAGCCCTATTGCTAAATCTGTAAAAGAGACGATGAGAGAATCTAAAGAGACTTTAGGCACAGCAAAAGATGCTCTAAATGCTGCAAAAGCTGCTTCAGAGCAGGCAGAGGTTATGTTTAAAGGGGTTGATAGGGCTGTTGGCAGCGATTCAGCTCTAATTAACAATTTAAACAACACGCTAAATGATCTATCTGATGCTGCACGCTCTTTGCGTCTGCTTGCTGAATATCTTGAGCGGCACCCAGAGGCGTTAATACAGGGAAAAAGATAGGTTAAGTTTAAATGGATTGCTGAAATTTAACCTATTTTTTGTTTCTATAAACAGAAACAAAACTTGACAAAACAGCCCTTAAATTTTAATTACTTTTAAGGGTTTGATTTTAAAAAAGAGAAAAAATACTTTTTTGCATTTAAAAAAAATCATAATAGATTTTAAGGAGCATAAATAGCTAAATATGAACTTTACAGATTATCTAAAAATAATAGTAAATCGCCAAGATTTATCAGAAGAGCAGATGTCAAACATGATGTCAGAGATATTTGAGGGAGGTATAACTGATTCTCAGATTGGGGCATTTATGGGGGCTTTATCTGTAAAAGGAGAGAGCTTTGAGGAGCTTGCTGGTGCTGCTCGTGCAATGAGGGCAAAAGCTGCAAGAATCCAGACAGTCTCT